>NZ_JBGSUU010000084.1:0-112031 GCF_041753295.1 Geminocystis sp. | reverse complement strand
ACTGGATCTATTTTTTGACACCAGCGATTAAAACATGGTGGCATTGATGAAGATGTTGTTTCTTTCATTTTGACCTAAAAACGTTATAATACAAAAATTATAACCTAATTTCTTTTATCGTTTTGTTTAAGTACCGTTAATAATATTAGGAGTATTTTCTTCCGTCATAATTTCCATAGTTTGTGCTTGATTTAAAAATTCTTCCATAGGAAAAACATAATTACCATCATTTCTTACCACTGGTTTTCCTCCGACTTGTGCTGCATTATTAAAAAGAGTTTTTAGCACTTCACTGGGATTATCATCGGATTGTAAAGTAATTAGTAAACCATTTTTAGTACAAGTATAACCTTGTCCGGGGGTTTTTTGACCAACACAAATAGCAGGATATTTTTTGTCAATTAATCCAGTGGTTACATATCTAAGACTACCACTATCAGAAAATTTTTGAAATCTTGCTGTTACTTCTTGACATCTTTTCTGTGGTGTCCAACCTGAATTTCTAAAAAAGTCACTTTGCCATACAATTAATTGTAATCTTCCCCTAGAAGTATCTACTACAGTTGTGGGAATTCCTTTATTATTAATACATTTATAGCTATTTTTGGCTTTTTGGGCAAAGCTATTTTCCGTAGTAAAAACACTGGTTAAAGTTAAACAACTAATTAACATTAAATTTATTCGTTTATTTATCATCATTATTGTCCTTTCAATGTTCCATAAAACTTAGTTTTAATTTTACTGGGTTTTTTAATATACTTTCTATTTTTATTTTAGTTTATTTTTGTTTTACACTACTAACTTTAAAAAATTTAATCTCAAATATCTTTAACTTTTGATAAACTGTTTACTATTGAGGACATAAAGGACCCGGACACAAAATTATGACAGGATTTTCTTCTGTTTGATTTGTCCATTTTTGTGCCAAATCAAGAGATTCTTTTTTTCTTGGACTACTTTGAGGAATTTTTTGTAATTTCTCTAACGCTAAAGGCAAATTATTTTGATTCTCATAGAGATCTTTAGCTTCTTCAATTATTTTAATTGACCAATCATCAATATATTTTAATGATTTTTGATAATCTTTGGAGTCTGGTGTTATTTTAACAGCAATGGCGATCGCTTGACTAAAATTATTTTTAGATGCTTCAATTTCCGCTAATCCTAACCAACATTTACCTAAAAATTCTTCAGTAATTTTATTAGAAATAGATAAAGATTGCACATCATTAGAATTAATTAAAGTGATACAATCATCGTATTTTTTATTAGTATGATATTCTTTTAAAGAAGTAATGATATTATTAATATGACGAGTAGATAAATAATTTTTAAGAAAAGCAGTAGAACTAATTAAAATTAAAGTAACAAATAAACTAATAATCATATTTTTAGGAGTTTTAATATGAGTAAATATATTAAAAGCTAAATTTTGTTTTAAGATAGTATTTTCGATGGTATTTTGTAAATTATTTTTAGGTATATTAGAAGAAGATTTTAAATTATTAAGAATTTCTGTGGCAGTAAATTTATTATTTTCTAATTTCTCATCAACTTTTAAATTGATTTCTGTGTCAAAAATAAAATTGGGTGAATCATTGGATATGGAGGAATTAATATTTGTTTGATGTTGATTTTTAGTATCTTCAAAATTACTATAATCAGGTATAATAATTTCTGTAGGCATATATTGATTATTACTATTAAACTCAGGAAAAAATAAATTAATATCCGTTAAAACATCATTAATATTTTGATAACGTTTAGTTGATTCTTGAATAATCATTTTATTAAGAATTAAGACTAATTTTTCATTGAGATTCACTTTATTTTCCCAAATAATTTTTCCATTGTCATCTTCTTCTAATTCAAAAATAACTTTACCTATAATCATACTAATTATGACCATTCCTAAACTATAAATATCACTAGAAGGAAAAGATTTTCCTCTGATTTTTTCTAAAGGTAAATAAAGTTTATCTTCTACCATTACTGTCATCATTAAATTAGACTCATCATTAAAATAAATATCTAAATCAGTAATTAATAATTCTTCTGAATTTGACGATAATTGAACAATATTTTTAAGGTTAATATTTTGATGAATATAATTATAATTATGTAAAATATTTAAGCTATTTAATAGTACTTTTAAGTTTTTTATTGCCTCAGATTCTAACCAAATTTTATCGTCATCTATTAATTCTTTTAGGCTAATACTTTGAATAAAATCTTCAACTAAAATAATTTCATTTTCTAAAAAAATAACATCTTGTAAATTAGGGAAAAAATGATAATTATTCTTTTGACAAAAGTCATGAATATCTTGACGACATTTAATAAAAGTATGAATTAAGTTTGAAGTAAAAGAATTTAAAACATATTGCCTAACAATACATTGCTGATGATTATTTTTAATATTTTCTGTTAAATAAACTTTTTTATCCTGAAAATTAGCGAGGGTTTCAATAACTTTATATTGAGAATTAATTAAAATATTATTCATAGGTTAAAATTCTTAAATTTTATTGGTAATAATGAAATATTTAGTATAATAGTAAAAAAAATACTTAAGATTCATTCTATAGAAAATAATGATATTTAGAAAAATATTGAGTAAATATAAAATAATAAATAAAATCTTATTAGTAAAAATTATTCTGTTTTATTGTATATTCGGAACAATAAATAGTGTATCATCTCAAGAAAAATCTAACTATGTTAGAGTAGCGACGAAATCTTTTCCTCCTTTTGCTTTTGAAGAAAATGGACAATATGTCGGTTTTAGTCTTGATTTATGGAGTGAAATTGCCAAAGAATTAAATATAGAATATGAAATTTACGGAGAAGAAAGTATTATTAATTTACTAAAATCTGTGAGTGAAGATAACACAGATATTGGGGTAGCAGGAATTACTATTACTTCTGAAAGAGAACAAAAAGTTGATTTTTCTTATCCTTTTTTTGAGTCTGGATTACAAATTTTAGTCTCCACAAAAAATATTTCTCCTTTGCAAACTTTCTTTAGTTTAGTTTTTTCACCTATTCTTTGGAGTGCAATTTTATTCTTATTAATTATGATTATTTTTGCTGCACATTTAATGTGGTATTTAGAGCGAAAAAAAAATTCAGAAATGTTCCCCGAAAAATATTTAGAAGGAATTTGGGAGGCTTTTTGGTGGGCGGTGGTGACAGTTGTAACCGTAGGCTATGGAGATAAAACCCCAAAAGGTGTAGCAGGAAGAATTTTAGCTACAATATGGATGTTTACGGGTGTTGTCTTAATCTCTTATTTTACGGCTTCTGTGACTTCAGCTTTGACAATTCAAGGATTAGGTAATAACATCAATGATTTTCAAGACTTAAAAGGCAAACCCATTGGTACTGTAAAAGAAACCACTGCGGCTACTTTTTTAAGCAATACTCCTAATTATGTAATTGAGTACAATACCATTGAAGAGGCTTATGTAGCTTTAGAAGAGGGCAAAATTAACGCTATTATTTATGATTCTCCCGTATTACGCTATTATGCCCAAGGAAAAGGTTCAGGTAGTGTTAAGGTAGTAGGTTCTGTTTTTGAACCTCAAAGTTACGGTATTGCCCTGAAACAAAATAGTCAATACCGAGAATCTATTAATCAAGCAATTCTCAAACTCAAGGAAAATGGTACTTATACTCAAATATATCAAAAATGGTTTGGTAAATAAATTACAAAAAGTATTTTGCTAAGTTACGATTCCTCTAAATCAAACTAATTAATTTTGTTGGTCTGTTATGATTAATAAATAAATTTTCATGGTTGTTAATAAATTTTTATGAATAAATTTACGATTATTCTTCCTCTTTTATTCACCAGTTTAATACTATGTAATGAGGTAAAAGCTGAAAATAATAGTCACTTAAGTCAATTACTAAAGACAAAACAATGTGAAAATTGCGATTTAAGTGATGCTGGTTTAGTGATGAGTAATTTACAAGGTGCAAATTTGCGAGGTGCGAATTTAGTGGGTGCGAATTTAAGTCGTGCTAATTTGACAGGTGCTGACTTACGCAATGCAAATTTAAGCGGTGCTTCTTTTTATGGTGCGAATCTTTCAGGGGCGAATCTTTCAGGGGCGATTGTCAACAATAGTGACTTTAGGAATGCTTATGTACAAGGAGTAATCATAAACAATACAGACATAACTAACGCTCATATACAAGGAGTAGTAGGACTCCCCGCTACTGCTGGTAGTGCGGAACAATTTTACGCTTGGGGAGTCTCGGAAGATAAAAAAGGAAATTATCAAACCGCAGCGAAATATTATTCTCAAGCTATTGAAATGAATCCAGATTTAGCTCAAGCCTATTTAAGTAGAGGGATTATCAAATCTCGTTATGGGCAAACAAATCCAGCGATTAAGGATGGCGAAAAAGCCGAAGAATTATTTAAAGCTCAAAATAACGATGATGGTTATATTCTTTCAACTCGCTTTGTACAATTAGTTAAAGCTAGTACCGATGCAGAGGAAAATAAGGGTAATCAAGGAAATCCTACTTTTGTTAATATTATTAATTCCGTTGCTCCTTTAGTATTAAAATTATTTATACCCTAAATTCTTGAAATATCTTCAAAAATTGTGGGCAATGCCACCCTACTCATTTGAGATATATTTTTCCTCCCTTTCATTTATTTGTTACATCAATGTCATTACCACAAACTATTGCAAACGTAACTATTATCGGTCAATGTTGGAATACTGGAGAAATTAAAGGAAAAGTTAATGCTGGTGATTATGAATGGTGTTTTCAGTGGCATTTTCGTCAAGGAAAATTATCTGTAAAACCAACTTTAGGGCGTAGCTTAATTCAAGAGTCTTTATGTCGTTTTTTAGAAAGATATGATTATCAATTGGAAGTAGGAGGAGATTATCAATTTTGTTTGAGGGCAAAACTTTAAGACTATTTACCCTAACTTGTTATTTACTACGTCGAGCATTTAAACAACACCATTCTCCCCTTTTCCATAAAGCGGCTATAGTCCAACCATTTTTTTCTAAAATAGTGGCAATTTCAATGGATTGATCTACTAAAATACCACTTAAAATAACCCAACCGTCTGGTTTGATAATTTCTGGCATATCTGGAATCATGGTTTTAATTACCTCTGCTAAAATATTGCAGACAATGCCATCAAATTTTAAGTTTGGCACTAATTTCAGTAATTCAATACTACCGTCAAATATTTCTATATTATCAACGGCGTTTAACTCCATGTTTTCTTTGGTTGCTCTTGTAGCTAAAGGATCAATATCTGTCGCAAATACTTGTTTTGCCCCTAAAAATCTCGCTCCTATGGACAAAATACCAGATCCACAGCCAATATCCGCTATTATTAACTCTTTTTCTGGTTCGCCTAACCTCATTTCTAATGATTCTAAACACAGTTGCGTTGTAGCATGAACTCCCGTACCAAAAGCAGAGCCCGGATCTAAACGGATTACAATTCTGTCTAATACTTCGGGTACTTCAATCCACGCTGGATAAATACAAAAGCGATCGCCAATTTCCATAGGTTGCCAGTGATCTTTCCAGCTACTAGCCCAATCTTCATCGTCAATAAGTTTCCATGTAATAGTTAAACTTTCTTGATTTGTTAAGATACAATCTTGTTCAAACCAGAGTGAAAGAGCTGCAAGATCAATAGTTTCTTTCGTAATAGCAGGTATATAGGCTTTAATAAACCAAGTGTTATCTTCCTTTGCTAATGCTGTACCTTGACAGCCAAACTCTTGTAAACGCCAAAATATAGTATCTTCTAATTCTGGAATATGATTAATTTTTATTTCCCACCAAGGAGTTGTCATAAGTAATGGGTAATGAATAATGGGTAATGAGTAATGAGTAATGAGTAAAGATAATTTCTCATTCCTAATTAGGGTTGCGCATGGGAATCAGAAACCTATAAGTATAGAGAATTTGTACATACTACATCAACAAAAAAGTGCGCAGTTTTGAAAACTTTTATTTAAAAAGCTGACTCTTTTATCCTGTTATCTCAACAGTAACAAAGGTAATTAACTTACTTGAATTATAAAGTAAGTATGTTATGTGTATCACTGAATCAGACTTAATATCTAGATTTTTGATTCACTATTCACTATTCACTATTCACTATTCACTATTCATTATTCATTACTATTATTAAAGGCTTACAGTATAAGCATCGGTAACTCCAGAAACTTTAATGATTTCGGCTAAAATACCTTCAGGTAAAGGATCATCAATGGTTAATACCATGACAGCATCACCACGAACAATTTTACGACCCACTTGCATACTAGCAATATTTACATTAAAACTACCTAACAAAGAGCCTATTCTGCCAATAATACCCGGCATATCTCTATGTAAAGTAAACAGCATATAGTTATTAGGCAAAACGTTAACAGGAAAATCATTTAAGTTAGTAATACGAATTTCACCATCATTAAGTAACGCACCTCGAACCGAATGAGTGCCTTTTGTACCCGTAGCTTCTAAATAGATAGAATTACTATAGTCTTTGATTGTAGCATCTCGACTGTCAATCACATGAATGCCTCTTTCTTTTGCTTCAATGGCGGCATTAACATAATTAACTCTTTCTCTTAAAGCGTTAGAGAGTAAACCTTTAATCGCCCCAACCACTAAGGGTTGACTATTATTATCAGCTAAATCACCTTGTAACTTGACCGTAAAACTTTCGATTCTATCCCCTGCTAATTGTCCCACTAAATTACCTAAAGTTTCCGCAAGACGCATATAAGGACGGAGTTTTTCCATCACATCGGGGTTTAATCCGGGGATGTTAACGGCACTACGAGCAGGTAATCCTAAAATTACATCTCTAATTTGTTCTGCTACATCAATGGCAACATTAACTTGAGCTTCCGCCGTAGAAGCACCTAAATGAGGAGTTAAAATAACATTACTACCTAACTCTCTTAACCTAGATTCTCCTAAAGGTTCAGAGGCAAATACATCTAAAGCAGCCCCTGCAATTTGTCCATTAACTAATGCCTCATAGAGAGCATCTTCATCAATAATACCGCCACGAGAACAGTTAATAATGCGGGTACTAGGCTTCATTTTGGCTAAAGCAGTAGCATTAATGAGGTTAGTGGTTTCTTTGGTTTTGGGTACATGAAGAGTAATATAGTCAGATTCAGTAAAAATAGTGTCTAAATCTGCTAAAGTACAACCTAATTGATTCGCTCTTTCTTGGGATATAAAAGGATCATAAGCTAAAATTTTCATACCCATGGCTTTTGCTGCTTTAGCAACATGAGAGCCAATTTTTCCTAAACCAACGACACCTAAAGTTTTTTTGTAAACTTCTGTACCCATGAAATTTTTACGATCCCATTTTTTCGCTTTTACCGATTCGTTAGCATCTGGAATATGACGAGAAAGAGAAAGCATCATTGCTAAAGCGTGTTCGGCTGCAGCTATGGTATTTCCTTCAGGGGAATTAACTACGACAATACCTTTACGAGTAGCACTAGGTACATCTACGTTATCAACCCCCACCCCAGCACGGCCAATAATTTTCAATTGATTAGCAGCTTCAATTACTTCTTGTGTTACCTGAGTACCAGAACGAATCATTAAAGCATCGTATTCACCAATAATTCCAGCTAACTCAGAGGGAGATAATCCTGTTTTTATATCTACTTGAGCCACTTGAGAAAGAATTTTAATTCCTGCTTCATCTACGGAGTCTGATACTAAAACTTTTGCCATCTTAATTAAATATATGATTTACCTTATCTTTTGCGATAATTTTATTTAATGGTTATACATCGCAATAGTTATCTTATCATTATTATTCCCTTGTATTTATAAAACTGACTTTTCGTTCACGTTAAAATACTTAAGTCTAATCAGATTTTTCTGAATGTTATTGAACATAAAGGGTTTATCGTCAACAATAGCTTATAATTTTATGAATTTATTTACTAACAAAATTGTCAATAATTGTTTTTTTTCTCTGTTATTAATAATTAGTTTTCCACCGCAAATAACTTTTGCTCAAATTCCTGAAAAAATCAATCCTCTTTTAGTTAATTTTGAAGATGAATTATTACCTAAAATAAATCGAGATTTAACAAAATTAGAAAGAAAAAGAATCCAAGAAAAAATAACGGAATTAGATACTTTAGCCGATAGTGAATTATTAGCTGGTAATGTTGATTTAGCTTTTGGTTTATGGTATCGAGCCATTAATTTAAGTAGAGCTTTAGGAGTAGATTCTGAAGTGAAAATGATTAGTAAAGTTGGTAAAATTGCTTGGGAAAAAAGTCGCAATGAAGATATTACTTTTTTAACAGAAAGACTATTAATTGTTGAGGCTGAATCTACGAATAATAATGAGATAAATTCTGAGCTTTTACCATTATTTATAGATGCCTATGAAGGATTACATAATTTAGATAAATCTATTACTATCAATCAAAAAAATTTAGAATTAGCTCGTTTAAATAATGAGCCTGATAAAATAAAAATCAGTTTAGATAAACTAGGACAATTCTATTTTGCTAAGTTTGATTATTATCGTGCTCAACCGATTTATGAAGAGTTATTAACTATAGCCAGAATCAATCAAGACTATTTAGCAGAAGGAATTTATTTACGAAAATTAGCAGAAATTAATAGTGCAATTATTCAACCAGAAAATGCCCTTAAATATAAACAAGAATTAGCCCAAAGTTATCTCAAAAATCAAAATTTATTAGCTTTATCTATTTTAAAAATTGCCATCGGTGATGATTATAAAACTTTGAAAAAACCTGAAGAAGCAACAAAATCTTATCAAGAAGCCTTTAATATGGCATGGGAGTTAAAACAATACGCCGTAGCAGGAGATTCTTTACAAAAATTAGCGAAACTATATCAAGAATATGAGCAATTAGATTCAGCTTTGGCTATTTATCAAGAATTAATTAAAGTGCAACAACTTTCTTATAATCTTTATGGTTTAATGAATAGTTATGATTCTATGGGTATAATTTATCGTCAAAAACAAGATTCTTCTTCAGCTATTAAATCTTTTCAAAAAGCCTTAGAAATTTCTCGTAATCTTAAATATAAAGAGGACTATTTTTTAGGTAAAATTAATGAAGTTATAACCCCAGAAAATTAGTTTATATAATAGTAATAAATATGTAAATTTTCAAAATTAGTAAAAAAAAGTCCCCAAAATTGGGGATTTAGGGACATATTTAATGAAAACGAGCTGCTAGAATTAGCATCAGTATTTTATGCAATAGCTGCCATTTTGATTTCACTATTGTTAAGAATATCTTGTAACTCATCAGCGTCAACGGTTTCTTTTTCAATCAACATATCAGCTAACTTATCCAAAATTGTACGATTTTCTACTAATACTTGTTTCGCTCTTTGATATGCTTGATCTACTAATTTTTTCACTTCATCATCAATAGCCGAAGCGGTAGAATCAGAAAAATCTCGATCTGATGCTATATCACGTCCCATAAATACGTTACCATTTTGACGACCTAATGCTACAGGACCAAGGCGATCGCTCATGCCGAAACGGGTAATCATTTGACGGGCGACTCTTGCTACTTGTTGTAAATCGTTAGATGCACCAGTAGTTACTTCTTCTTCACCGAAGATGATTTCTTCAGCGATACGTCCGCCTAAAGCTACAGCCATCTGATTTTGTAAGTAAGAACGAGAATACAAACCAGATTCCATGCGATCTTCACTAGGAGTAAACCAAGTTAAGCCTCCTGCTCTTCCACGGGGGATAATACTGATTTTTTGAACAGGATCATAGTCTGGCATCAAAGCACCTACTAAAGCGTGTCCTGCTTCATGATAAGCTACTAATTCTTTGCGTTTTTGGCTCATGACCCGATTTTTCTTCTCAGGACCAGCTAAAATACGATCAATTGCGTCGTTAATTTCGTCCATAGAAATTTCAGTTAAGTTACGACGAGCGGCTAAAATAGCGGCTTCATTGAGAAGGTTAGATAAATCTGCACCAGTGAATCCGGGAGTACGACGGGCAATTTTTTCTAATTCCACATCAGCACCTAAAGTTTTACCACGGGCATGGACATTAAGAATTTCAGCACGGCCGGCAAAATCAGGGCGATCTACTACTACTTGGCGATCAAAACGTCCGGGACGTAATAAAGCCGAATCAAGGACATCAGGGCGGTTAGTAGCAGCGACGATAATAATACCAGTGTTACCTTCAAAACCATCCATTTCTGTTAATAATTGGTTGAGGGTTTGTTCCCGTTCATCGTTACCACCGCCTAAACCTGCACCCCGTTGACGACCTACTGCGTCGATTTCATCGATAAATACGATACAAGGGGCGTTTTGTTTAGCTTGTTCAAATAAATCACGAACACGAGAAGCACCAACACCAACAAACATTTCTACAAATTCTGAACCAGAAATGCTGAAAAAAGGAACACCTGCTTCCCCTGCAACGGCTTTGGCTAAAAGGGTTTTACCAGTACCCGGAGGTCCTACTAATAACACACCTTTGGGAATTTTTGCACCAATGGCAGTAAAACGTTCACCATTTTTGAGAAAGTCAACAACTTCAGTTAATTCTAATTTTGCTTGTTCAATTCCTGCTACATCCCCGAAAGTAACTTGAGTTTGAGGTTCCATTTGTACTCTAGCTTTAGATTTACCAAAATTCATCGCTTGAGAGCCAGGGCCGCTAGAAGCACGACGGAGTAAGAAAAACAATCCGACTAACAATAAAATGGGGAAAAATAAACTACTTAAGGCTCTAAACCAGAAACTTTCTTCGCTCTGAGGTAAAACAGAAATATCTACGTTGTTATTGGATAAAATATCAATTAATTGAGGATCATTGGGCAAGTTAACTAAGTATCTTTGTCCATCTCTAGCTGTTGCTACTGCTACGGTACGATCTGCACTCAAATTAACTCTTTCAACTTTATTTCCTTGAATTTCGTCAATAAACTGACTATATTTCCAGCTTAGTTGATTTGTTTGAGGGCGATCTAAAAACACCGTACCTAAAGCAACCACAACTACAGCTAAAATTGCATAGAGTCCGACATTACGCCATTTTTTATTATTCTTACTCACAAGTGGATAGTCTCCTAATATATTTAAGATTATTTTATCAGTTACTCTTATTAATCTGAGTTTTGAACTTTTTTTACTATTGTTAAATTCTATGTTAACTTATGTTAAGAATTTTTAGGTTAATTTCTCAGAATTACTTAGTATTAGTCATTAAGGGCAGAAAGTAATTAATTTTTTGATCTATAGTTACTAACGTTACTGGACAATTTTTCTTTTATTATCAATCATATTCCTGTTATTTCAAGATTCCTAACTAAACTATTAATGAGGATTTTTGCCTTCCTAGGGAAATTAACTGATTATTTTCTTCCGACTCACAATTAAGATTTGTATATAAATTTGTCGAATTGATTAAGTATAAAGCTGAGATTTTGGAGCAGAACAAAAATACTTAGAGTCTTTATTTCATCGATAAAGTTTAGAAAGTCAATTTTAGCACAGTTAAAATCGTTGATTTTTCCTTTAAACTCTGAGTAATTTCATAAACTAAAGATATTGTTCACTACTGCTATTTTTCATAAAAAAAGTAACTTATTTTTATTTATTTGATATTGATAAAAATTATCTTAAAAAACAATAATAAACTATGTTTTAATAGGTTTCTAACCAATCATAAATTCTGTCCAATTGTTCTAAGTTTATCAGTCCATATTGCCATAATACCATAGGAATTAAACCTAAATTTTGATCTACAGAACGTTGAGCAATAGCTATGGAATCTTGCGGTAGATTGATTTCTTCTTGCAAAAATTTTATAAAACGATGATAAGTTACACTAGGCATAAAATTAATTTTTAATTTAAAAATGTTGTTTAAAAAGTTTTTAAAATTGATAATAAAATGAGACTTAAATTTGAGATAATTATAAAAAAAGAGATATAAATATGACAATTTTTCTTTCCCTAATTTATAGTTATGAGAAAATTTTTCCTAAAAATACATATAATAAATGTATCTATTTTTACTAATGTAATATTGTATTTGATACGATAAGTAAATATATAATAGATTTTTCGTGCTGTTTTTTATAACGTAAATTTATCTTACTTATATATAATTAACAGTTCACTTATGCTTTTATTGCATCGGAATTTATTGATAAATCTTAACAAGTTGCAAAATTAGTTTTTCCTTGAACAGATTATTGCAATTCAAATAGCTTTTTTCTTTTATTATTTAGATAGAATATTATAACCCTGTTCATTAAAATTTGGTTAATTAATTTTAATTATTTTTTTTACTCTCTAATATTTCGAGTTTTATGCGATCGCCAACTTTGATATTTAGTTCATTTGCTCTACCACTAGCTAACTCAATAACTTGATCAATTGGTACATTAGAATTATAGAGTTGACAAGGTTCAACTTTACATGGTGGGGCGGTAGTAATATGTTTAACTACGTTTTCAGAAATAAAAATCATGTCAAGGGGAATAGAGACATTTTTCATCCAAAAACTAACGGTTTGAGGGGGATTGAAAGGAAATAACATTCCACGATTAGGAGGAATTACATCTCTATACATTAAACCAATGCTTTGTTGCTCAGGAGTTTCAGCGATTTCTAAGTCAATTTCTTGATCATCAATTATTAATTTAGCACCTATGGGAAGATTTTGGGCAAGAGAAGTATTATCAATGGGAGTAATTTCTGAGGAGATATTTTCATCATTACTAGAAACAGAAGAGGGTTGAAAACCACAACTAAGGAGAAGAAAACTAACGGTGATAATGAGAGGATATTTTTTAAATAATTTCATGATTTAAACTATGACCAAGATTAAGTAAAAAGTAAAGATAACATAAAATTAATGAATAAACAGATTTAAAATTTTTTTAAGGAATTTTTTAATAATTATCATGATGAGGAAAAATTAAGAATAATTTAAGATTTTGGTTAAATGCTATAGCTGGTTTTTAAAGTAAATAACTAGAAATAAGTAAAGAATTGTAAAAAATAAAAGCTCAATTAGTAAAAGAAGTTTAAATTAAGCACCAAAATTTTATAATCATTTTACGATGACAAAAATAAGAGTAAAAATAAAAGAATTTACCAATCAAAGAATTATGACAGATGATAAAACAATTGATTCTCAAAAAATAGCTTTAAAAATAGGTATTCCTAGAGAAATTTATCCTCAGGAATGTCGAGTTTCTGCTACTCCAGACACAGCGACTAAATTACAAAAACTTGGTTTTGCCGTCTTAGTTGAGACGAATGCAGGAGAAAAAGCCAGTTTTAGTGATCTTTCTTATAAAGAAATTGGGTGTAAAATTATTGATAATAGAGAACAATTGTGGCAGGAAGCGGATATTATCTTAAAAGTGCGTCCCCCTCAAAAAGAAGAAGTAAACTTATTAGATAATAATAAAACTTTAATTAGCTTTATTTATCCTGCTCAAAATCCTGAATTATTAACAGAATTATCACAGAAAAAAGCAACGGTATTCGCTATGGATGCTGTGCCTAGAATTAGTCGGGCACAAAAATTAGATGCTTTATCCAGTATGGCAAATATCGCAGGTTATCGGGCTGTAATTGAAGCTGCTAATAACTTTGGTAGATTTTTTACAGGGCAAATTACCACCGCAGGAAAAGTGCCTCCAGCAAAAGTAATGGTAATTGGTGCAGGAGTAGCAGGATTATCAGCCATTGGCACTGCCAAAAGTTTAGGTGCTATAGTAAGGGCATTTGATACTAGACTGGTAGTAAAAGAGCAAATTGAGAGTTTAGGGGGTGAATTTTTAGAGTTAGAATTTGCTGAAGATGGCTCAGGAGAGGGCGGTTATGCTAAAACTATGAGTAAAGAATTTATCGATGCGGAAATGGCTTTATTTGCCCAACAAGCCCAAGAAGTCGATATTATTATCACTACTGCCTTAATTCCGGGTAAACCTGCCCCCAAACTCATCACCGAAGCAATGGTGCGTAGTATGCGTCAAGGTAGTGTTATTGTTGACTTAGCCGCCGAGCAAGGTGGTAACTGTGAGGTTACAAAACCTAACGAAATTTATCAATATAACGGAGTGACAATTATCGGCTTAACGGATTTACCTAGTCGCATGGCAAGTCAATCTAGTCAGCTTTACGGCACAAATTTATGGCATTTACTTAAGGATATGGGAGGTAATGATAATTACACTGTTAATCTTGAGGATGAAGTAATTAGAGGTGCATTAGTAACTTATGAAGGAGATGTGACTTTTCCTCCGCCAAAAATTGCTCAACCTTCCGCTACCGTTAAAGCAGAGGCAAAAATCGTTACTTCTGAGAGTAAGAAAGAGAAGAAAAGCAATAGCGGTTTATTATGGGCAATTTTAGCTGTTTTAGCTTTAATTGGTATCGGTATTGGCGCACCTGAATCTTTCTTGTCTCACTTTACTGTCTTTATTCTTGCAGTTTTTGTCGGTTGGCAAGTTATCTGGAATGTTTCCCCAGCTTTACATACGCCGTTAATGAGTGTAACTAACGCTATCAGTGGCATTATTATCATTGGTGGTATGTTGCAGATTTCTGGTGAATCAGGTTCAGCTACAAGTATATTAGGTGCGATCGCAATTTTAGTCGGCACAATTAATATTTCAGGTGGTTTTCTCGTTACTCAAAGAATGCTTAAAATGTTTAGAAAATAAGCTAATAATTGGACAATTAACAATTAATATTTAAGTTAAATATTTTAAAATGTAATTGAAATAAAATAATTTTTATTAATGATAACTAATTATAAATTAGAGAATCTCAAACAAAAAATTGACAGTAGTTTAGAAATATCTGAAGATATAATAATTAAATTTTGTCAACGGTTTAAAATTCAACAATTAGCTGTTTTTGGTTCAATTTTAAGAGATGATTTTAATGTTGATAGTGACATTGATTTTTTGATTACTTTATCATCAGATGTTAAGTTAAATTTGACTTTTTTTCAGTTGATGGAAACAGATTTAAAAAACTTAGTTAATCGAGATATAGATATAATTTTTAAGGATAATTTAAAGAGAAGTAGTAATTGGATTAGAAAAAAAGAAATCTTAACCACCGCAGAGGTAATTTATGAAGCGTGATTTAGTTTCCGTTTTAGATGCCTTAATTTTTTGTAAACGGATTGTTGAATTTACTAAATATAATGTGTTAGCTTGAAATAAGCTGATTAAACCAAAAAGAGATATTCCTAATATCCAAAGAAAAGCGTTTATTTCTTGTTTGGTTAATATTAATAATTTCATTTTTTAATGACTAAATTATGTTTAAGTATATCTATTTCATACAAATTTATGTTTTACAATAAATAAAAATCAATAAATAAATATATCTTAAAAAGATTCTTAACAATTAAACATCCATAAATTGAATAACCTATTATTAGAGCATTATTAATTCTCTATTGTCAATTACTAAAACTATTTTATTAAATATTTATGACAAGTAACCTCATAACAGTTGCCTACATCACCGCTAGTGCCTTATTTATTCTCAGTCTCGCCGGTTTATCTAACCAAGAAACCGCCACAAGAGGCAATATTTACGGTATTTCAGGCATGGCGATCGCATTTATAGCTACAGCTTTTAGTGCCAATGTGACAAATTATGCAACCCTAATTACTGCTATTATTCCTGCCGTGATTATTGGTGCAATTTTAGCTAGTCGAGTCGCTATGACATCCATGCCAGAATTAGTGGCAATCTTACATAGTTTTGTTGGTTTAGCCGCCGTTTTGGTGGGAGTCGGTAACTATTTACAACCCGAATCTGGATTAATTGGTGCAGAAGAATTTATCCATCAAATCGAAATTTATATCGGTGTCTTCATTGGCGCAGTTACTTTTACTGGTTCGATAGTGGCTTTTGGTAAACTACGCGCTATCATTAGTTCAAAATCCCTCATGTTACCTGCTAGACATTTTCTCAACTTAGGGATGTTAGGCGCAATTATTTATTTCGGTTATGACTTTCTTAACACCGAATCTGGCTTACAACCTTTACTCATCATGACGGGTATTGCTTGTTTATTAGGTATTCATCTAGTTGCCGCTATCGGTGGCGCTGATATGCCTGTGGTTATCTCCATGTTAAACAGTTATTCAGGTTGGGCAGCAGCAGCAGCAGGTTTCATGTTAAGTAACGACTTGTTAATTATTACTGGTGCGTTAGTTGGTAGTAGTGGTGCTATCCTGAGTTATATCATGTGTAAAGCCATGAATCGCTCTTTTATCAGCGTAATTTTAGGCGGTTTTGGGGAAGGAAGCAATAAAGTTATTACCTCCAATGTTAACCAAGAAGTTGGGGAAGTCGTTGCAACGAATATTGACGAAGTTGCCGATTTATTAATTGATGCTAAAAGTGTGATTATCACACCGGGTTATGGTATGGCTGTCGCTCAGGCTCAACATGGCGTTTCTGAAATTACCAAAATTTTAAAAAGTCGTAAAGTTAACGTGCGTTTTGGGATTCATCCTGTCGCAGGGCGCTTACCCGGTCACATGAATGTTTTATTAGCAGAAGCTAACGTGCCTTATGACATCGTGTTAGAAATGGATGAAATTAACGAAGATTTTCCCGATACAGACGTAGTGTTAGTTATCGGTGCTAATGATACTGTTAATCCTAGCGCATTAGAAGATCCAAATAGCCCTATTGCAGGTATGCCTGTCTTAGAAGTCTGGAAAGCTCAAAGCTCTATTGTAATGAAACGTAGTTTAGCTACTGGTTACGCAGGAGTAGATAATCCCTTATTCTACAAAGAAAATACCAAAATGCTTTTTGGCGATGCTAAGGCAAATGTTGACTCATTGTTAGTAGCATTGAGAGAAAAAACCAGTAAAAAAGGCAAAACTGAAAATCAAGTTTTAGTGACTGCATCATAATTTTTTTTTATTAATTTCTTGAAAATTTCCTTGTCACAATAGTTACATCAGGATTAGTTAGAGAATCAAAAGCTACAAAAAAATAAAACTAGATATAGAATTAAACTTTCCGATTAGAATAACTAATTTTTAACTGCTAATTGTTAATTGCTTCTTACCCTTGTAAAATACTTTAGGGATATAACGTCCTATAATTAATCAATATAATCAAGATCATGGAACAAAAAGGCGTAACTATTTGGTTTACTGGCTTAAGCGGTGCTGGAAAAACCACTATCAGTCAACAAGTAGAGATAAAATTAAGAGAAAAAGGCTATAAATTAGAAGTCTTAGACGGTGATATAGTACGCACAAACTTAACGAAAGGATTAGGCTTCAGCAAAGAAGACAGAGACGAGAATATCCGCCGTATTGGATTTGTTTCTAATCTTCTGACTCGTAACGGTGTTATTGTTATTGTATCTGCTATTTCTCCTTATCGTGCTATTAGAGAAGAAGTTAGAGAAAAAATCGGTAACTTTGTTGAAGTTTTTGTTAACGCTCCTTTATCTGTTTGTGAAGGTAGAGATGTTAAAGGTTTATATAAAAAAGCGCGTAGTGGTGAAATTAAACTGTTTACAGGTATTAGTGATCCTTACGAACCTCCTACTAACCCTGAAATTGAGTGTCGCACTGACTTAGAGGAATTAGAGGAAAGCGTAAATAAAGTATTACAAAGTTTAGAAAAACTAGGTTATTTATCTCAACCTGTGGCTGTTTAATCACAAATTTATCAAAAAAAAGCATCTTTAAAACTTACCAAATAACTATGATAAATCTTAACTTTGATTGGTCTAATTCTTGGTTAATTGCCACTATTTTAAATACTTTTCTTATCATTATCGCCTTAATTTCTCCCAAAAAATTATTAACCGTTATGGGTTATCTAAATGCTTGGGTTTTAGGAATGATTGTTTGGGGTTGTTTTCAGTGGCAAGGTTATTTGGTAGTGATGTTTTATTTTTTAGTAGGCTCAGGAATTACTAAAGTAGGTATCAAGCAGAAGGAAGCCGAAGGCATAGCCGAAAAACGCTCAGGGGTTCGAGGCCCTGAAAATGTCTGGGGAAGTGCCTTAATTGCCACAATATGTGCTTTAGGTTATGTTTTTGCCCCTCTTTCTTGGCAACATTTTTTTGTTATCGGTTATGTCGCTAGTTTTGCCACCAAATTATCTGATACTTGTGCTAGTGAAATCGGAAAAGCCTACGGTAAAAACACTTTTTTGATTACCACTCTTAAACCAGTACCTAGAGGCACTGAAGGGGCAATCAGTGTTGAAGGTACTATTGCTGGTATTATTGCTAGTATTGCCATTGCTTTATTAGGTTATGGTATCAACATGATTGATGGTATGGGGATAATTATTTGTTTAATATCTGCCTTTATCGCTACTAATTTAGAGAGTTTAATTGGAGCAACTTTACAAACTAAATTTAACTGGTTAACTAATGAAATAGTTAATGTTTTAAATACTCTTATGGGAGCAATAATTGCTATTTTATTGACTTATGTTTATCTGGTTAACTTTTCCCTATAAACCTGATAATTAAGCTAAAATATAACAAGTTTATATAAAATTATTAAACTAAATTATATCATATAAATACTATAATAAATAACTTTAAAATTAATCAATAATGAGTGATTTAGACATATTAAAAGAAAAATTTAATCAAACCTCAGATAAAAATAAATTATCCCTTATCAACGAATTTATAAATCAAGGAGATGATGGCTACCAATTTTTAAGAGAGTTTTTATTCAATAATAAAGATCAACCTAATCCTATTAATGGTAAGATTTATCAATTATTAAAACAAGACAATAAAGAAGAAAATAAAAAATTTATTAATCTATATTTTCCTAAAGGTATAGTTAAATTAACTTCAGAAAAAAACGTTGATTTTAACGATTTACAACAATTACTAATTAATCAAAAATATCAAGAAGCAGACGCATTAACCAGAGTAAAATTATGCGAATTAGTCGGAAAAACAGCTATAGAAAGAAAGTGGGTTTATTTCACCGAAATTGAGAAAATTTCCATAGCAGATTTACAATTAATAGATATACTTTGGCAGGTATATTCCGAAGGAAAATTTGGTTATAAAATTCAGCGTCAAATGTGGTTATCTTTAGGAAAAAACTATCCACAATTATGGGAAAAATTACAATGGAAAGCAGGGAATAAATGGACAAAATATCCTCAAGAATTTATCTGGGATTTAAGCGCACCAACAGGACATTTACCCTTATCAAATCAATTGCGTGGTGTTAGAGTTATTGATGCTTTATTTTCTCATCCAGCTTGGAATTAATCATAAATAATAATTTCTCATTTTTTATCTTCTAACCTCACCAAAGCACTTTTTCAGCAACCCCGAATTATTATGACTATTGATATTAAAATTAACGAAAATCACATTAATCAATTAGATTTATCTCCCGTAGAAATAGTTATTAAAGACTTAGAAAAACGTCAAGAAATTTTAACATTAGAACAACAAATAGTATTTAATATTGATTATCCTCAAGAAAAAAATGATCCTCGTGAATTATCAGAAATACCAGAAATAAGACTTTGGTTTATAGCCTTAGATAGTCGTTATCCTTGGTTGCCTTTTTGTCTAAATTGGCGTGATGGTGAATTAGCTAGATATACGGCGATGCTTGTGCCTCACAGCTTTAATCGTACGGAAGGAATACAATATAATTCTGAAGCTCTTGATATTTTTATTATGGGAAAAACTTTTATCCTTTATACTTGGTTAAAACAGCAAAATCTCAAGGGGAATTCTCGACTTAAAGCTATGACACAAATTTTTGGTTATGATTTAGAGGATAGTTTTTTTGAGCTTTTATCTAATGATTAATAGAGAAAATATTTTTTATATTAGTAATTGCTAAATATTCGTTATTTTATTCTTAACCTTCTAAATTTTTTGGGCGAACATTTGACGTAACACATCAGCAGGATTAACATAATTACCGTTATACATTAACCCCCAGTGTAAGTGAGGACCTGTAGTTCTTCCTGTCATCCCTACTCTTCCAATTCTCGCACCTGCTGGGACATTTTGTCCTTGCCACAATACAACTCCACCACTACGATCAACTAAAACTGTTCCTTTTGCTGTGTTTTCTACAGTTCCCATTAAGTGACAATAGATATGAGTCCAATTTCCTGATTGAATTTTAATCATCGTACCACAAGCTGTATGATCTGAAAGTCCTACGACTTGCCCACTCCACCAACTACGAACATAACTACCTAAAGGGGCGGCTAAATCTAAACCTTGATGAAATTGTCTGCTACCTGTTACAGGGTGTATTCTATAACCAAAACCAGAAGTATAAGCCTGAAAATTCTCCACAGGAAAAGATGCTTGTCGCCAAGATGCCGTTACGGGAATAGTTTGCGCTTGTACTAATTTCGGTTTGACAAGGATTAAACTATTAGTGATAATAACAGTTAAGATACTTATCAGCAAACCCGATGAAAAAGAGAGATTTTTAGGATTTGATGATTTTTTTGTTAATCGAGTTACTGCGGTTATCAGGTTAAACATTACTCCTCACGAGTCTAAATCTATTACAATGACGACGAGAACTTATCTTAAAAAATAAGTACGGATTTTATTCTACATTATTCTTTACCTTTTTATGAACTTAAAAGTTGATTTAAGGGCTGCAAAAATTCCTTATTTGGGTTTAATTGCAGTACATTATTGGTTTGTGATTCACGAAAAAAGTTATAGTGAACGTTGGGAAATTTGGCAAAGTAAAGATTTAGTCATGTCAAGTTGGGGACATTTACATCAAAATCTCATGACTATTACTCAAGGAGTAGGTAACGGCGATAGTTGGCGAGAAACTCAGTGGCAAGGAAAAGAGGCAGAAATTTTAACCAAAATTATTCGAGAAAGTTCTTCACAATATCCTTATAATTATGTTTATCGTTATTACCCAGGTCCTAATAGTAATACTTATACTCAGTGGATTCTTGATGAAGCTAATATTCCCTATGGTTTAGAAAAGCGTGGATTAGGCAAAAATTACCTTAAATATGCTCATTTTTTGGTCAATTTGAAGAATAAAGTTCGTTTTTAACGCTATTTAACTGTTGAAATAATTGTTTAACTTTTTCTAAATCTTTATTTCCTGCGCTGATTTCGACACCACTAGATACATCGATACCATCACATTTTAAATTTTCTAAGGCACTTAAAACATTATCAGGATTAATGCCTCCTGCTAATAACCAAGGGCGAGAAGGGCGAAAATCTGCTAAATGTAACCAGTTAAAAGTCTTTCCTGTACCACCGTAAATCCCTTCCTCATAAGCGTCTAATAAAATTGTATCAATGACGGGGATGTAACTTTCTAATAAAGCTAGAGACTCTGAATTTTGATAACGAAAGGCTTTAATAACTTCAATATCTGGCAAAAATTCTCTTAATTGAGCGCAAATAGCTGGATTTTCGTCTCCATGTAACTGTATTCCTGTTAATCCTGTTTCTTGCACAGTTTTAATAATATTTTCGATATTCTCATTCACAAATACACCTATCTTACTTATTTCTTTCGGTAATTGTAGAATAATATTTTTGATGATTTCATTATTAACATATCGAGGAGATTGTGTAACACAGATAAAGCCAAGAGTGTCAGCTCCTAAATTAATAATGGCTAAACCTTGTTCTAAGGTAGTAATACCACATATTTTGACGCGCATAATAAAAAATAAGTCAAACTTCAGGAATAAAAATGATTAATAATCTTTAAGAGAATCAACAAAAAAGCACCATAGCTACTAACATAACAAAAATAGTTAACATAAATCAAATTAAATTAGCACGATGAATCTTTTACTATCAGATAACCTTTTAGCCAATATTCCTCAGACGGTAGAATGGAATCTTAATGTAGCAATAATAATGATTACAGCGAATTTATTAGCAGTTTTTATCGGACGATTTGCCATTCAAAAAGCAGGAATAGGTCCTGATTTACCTGTAGAAAAACCATCTTTATGGAAAAAATTTGGCTTACCAGAATTATTAGCAACCCTTAGTTTTGGTCATATTTTGGGAGCTGGTTTTATTTTAGGATTATCTAACGCAGGGCTATTATAAAAATTAATGGTTAACAATTAACAATTATTCTTTCATCAGCTAAAACTAATCAAAGTTTTATATTTTAAAACCATCTTATGGATTATTGTGGATCTCTATTAGTTGTTCCTAAATGCTTTTAAATTGATCCTAAATGATTAGGAAGTATCAACTATGAACTAAATCATGTAAAATATGAGAGTGTATCGAGTCAAACTTGTTAAAAACCTTCTATTTGACTTATAACAAAAGAAATAATCTTTACTCAGATGAAACGTCGGTGATTACCTTAACTCTTTTACATCCTCTCAAATCAATTGCAGTTCAAAAATGGAATTTTGAGCCAAATTCAGTAATTAGAATTGGAAGAGCTAATGACAATGAGGTAGTTCTTTATAGTGCAGTCGTATCTCGTCATCATCTTGAAATTAGACCACGAGGGGATGATTGGGCGTTAATCAATTTAGGTTCTAATGGTACTTTCATTAATGGCAAAAAAATTAATAAAGTATTGGTTAAAGATGGTATGATCATCCGTTTAGCTAGTTCTGGTCCTAAAATCAAAATTACTTTAGATCAATCTTTATCTTCCAATGCTTCGGGACAATCCCAAAAACCGAAGAGTCAACCCATAACCAGTAAAGATATTTCTAAAGAAACGGTTATGAATTAAGTAAATAATAATTAATTACTCATTTTTAACTGTTTTTGGCTATTACTGGTCAATTCTTCGATCATTTGAAGAGTCGGAGGATCATTTTCTTTCGTTTCATTGAGCCATAATAAAAACTCAATATTTCCAGCAGGGCCAGTTATGGGAGACCATGTTAAACTTTGATATTGCCAACCTAATTTAACTCCTTCCATCAAAACTTGGTAAATAGCTTCTGCTTGTAAACGAGAATCTCTCACCACGCCATTTTTACCGACTTTATCTTTACCTACTTCAAACTGAGGCTTGACTAATAAGATAATATCTTTCGGTGATGCTAAAAAATCCCATAATTTGCCTAAAACTTTGGTTAAAGAGATAAAAGATAAATCCATGACGGCTAAATCTGCCTTTTCCTCGTTTTGATAAAGTTTTTCTACGGTAAGATTGCGAAAATTAGTCCTTTCAAATAATATTAAACGCTCATCTTGTCTTATATTCCAAGCTACTTGTCCATATCCTACATCCACACCATAAACTTTTTTTGCTCCTTTTTGAAAAAGACAATCAGTAAATCCTCCTGTAGAAATACCACCATCAAGGCAAATTCTCCCTTGTATATTTATGTTAAATTCATCTAAGGCTTTGACTAATTTTTCTCCTCCCCTAGAGACAAAAGGCGGTTTTGCTTCTACTTCAATGAAACTTTCAATATCAATTAATGTACCCGGTTTATCAATAATATGTTGTTTTACCCTTACTTTTCCAGCTCTAATCAGTTTTTGTGCCATCGCTCTTGTGTCGCACAATTGTTTCTGTGTCAATAATACGTCCAATCTTTCTTTAGCCAACGGTAATATCTCCTTAAAATTTGTATATCCAATTTATAACCTCTTTTCTGATGGTTTTCTTGCGTCTTGAGTATTTTTTCAATTAGTATATAATTTTACAATCTTTCTTTTGTATAAACACCCCTAAGATGAATCATAATTGATAATTATATATTTTAATATAAAAGTAATTAAAAATAAATATATAAATTAATTTCCTAAAATGCTTCAATAAAGATTGGATTATATAAATAATATTCAATTTTGATTTTTTGTTGAACAGATACTTTTTTAAAATCTAAATTATTAATAGGGTTTTCGATTAGTTTAATAATAGGAATTTCATTCAAATTTAAAATAGCACTTAAAATATATTGATTTTGATATTCTTTCGCTTTTTGATACTCATTTTCGGTTAATCTAAACTTCCCTTTTTTCTCTCTAATTCCTTTTACTTCAATAAAAAAAAAATTATTATTTACATTGATTTGAAAATCATAACCATCTCCATAAAGTCTTGCATCTTCAATTTTTCCTTCTCGAAATAAATCAAGGGATTTAAAATTATTTAAAAAGTATAATTCGGCTTCTAAACCAGTCATTTGAAGTTGTTTAAATTTAGATTTGATTAAAGGATTCTCTTTTAAAGATAAATCTTGGATTTTAAAATTTTCTTTTAAATAAAGTTTGATAATATTTGCATAAGAAATAACGTCAGCATCACCAAATAAAGAATCTATTTGAATTTTTCTATGAATGTAAGCATCTCCTTTTTGCCACCATCCTTTGCGTCCATTATCAGGAAAAAAATAATCAAATAAATCCATTCTATTTTTTACAATACCAACAGTTTTACAAATTCCTACACTGATGCAATATTGATAAAAAGCCGTTTTTGTTTCAAAGCCAAATTCTTTTATAAAATCATGATTAAACTTTGATAAACCATAACCTATTAAATTAAGAATTTCATAATTTTCGTGTTTTTTCCCCATTGTATATGTCCTCATTTTATTTTTTAAAATTTAATTATTGATGAGCTATAGTAATCTTATTTGAGTCGTAAGAAAATAATTAGTTAATTTCCCAAAAAATTGGAGGTTAGGGGTGAAAATTCTTACAAATCATTTATAAGTGTATAGTTAAAAACTTATTATTTCACAGTAAAATAAGCAAGTAAAACTTTTAAAATTATGATTCAGTAGCTTTATTTATGATAGAAAATAATCTCTTACCCACTTATGAACAATTGTGGCAAAATACGACAAATTGGACACCCTCTTTAGAAGAATTAAACTTATTTCAAGAATTATATAATGAAATATTAGCTATTAATAAATACTTAAATTTAACCAGAATTACTACTATTGAAGAATTTTGGGAAAAAAATTTATGGGATTCTTTAGCACCAATTTTAGAATATGATTTAAGCAATAAAAAAATTATTGATATTGGCACAGGAGGAGGATTCCCCGGGTTGCCTATTGCGATCGCATTTTCAGAAGCAAAATTAACGTTAATGGATTCTACCAATAAAAAAATTAAATTTATTAATGATTTTTCCCATAAGTTAAAGTTAAAAAATATCGAGACATTAGTTAATAGAGCAGAAATTATTGGACAAGATAAAAACTATAGAAAACAATATGATTTTGCCTTAATTAGAGCGGTTGCCGAAATTTCTGTATGTTTAGAATATAGTTTACCTTTACTAAAACTTGGAGGAATTGCTATTTTATATAGAGGAAATTTATCTGAAGAAGAAAAAGAAATAACCGAAAAAATTGCTGATCAATTAGGAGGAAAAATAACGAAAATTATTAATAAAAATACACCTATAAAGAATCATATTCGTCATTGTATCTATATCGAAAAAACAAGAATTACTCCTAAACAATATCCTCGGGAAGTAGGAAAACCAGTGAAAGAACCATTATCAGGTTTTATAACCTCAAAATCTAGTCAGTAAATAAAACAAAAGAAGTAAAATAATAAAAAAACCCTTCTCCGTGAAGAGAGGGGCGGAAGATGAGATAATATTTCCGAATATTAACCCAAGGCATTTGCACCAGAAACAACTTCCAGAATTTGTTGCGTAATAGATGATTGACGAGCTTTATTATAAGAAAGAGTCAAAGTTTTCATCAAATCACTAGCATTTTGACTGGCGTTATTCATAGCAGTCATTCTAGCGGCTAATTCACTAGCAGCAGATTCTTGTAATGATCTCAAAAGTTGATTATTAATGTATAAAGGTAAAAGAGAATCCAGAATTTGAACGGGATCTTGTTCAAAAATCATATCACGAGGAAAGTTACCCACAGAATTAGCGACAGTTTCTCTTTCCACTTGAAAATTACCACCACGCACAGTTAAGCGGAAAATTTCGTCGTCATGGACTTCTAAACCTTGAGGAGTTAAAGGTAGTAAAGTTTGAATAACAGGTTTAGAACTAATTAAAGATAAGAAACGAGTGTAAATTAATTCTACTCGATCAACGGTGTCCGAGAAAAACAAAGATAATAACTCATCAGCAATAGCCGCAGATTCTTTAGCCGAAGGAATTTGCTCTAAACCAAAATATTTTTGAGCAATAGGCTCATTTCTCCGTTGAAAATATTGACTAGCTTTTCTACCTACCGTTATGTAAGTATAGTTAATACCTTGGGTTTTTAATTCTGCCGCTCTTTGTTCAGCTCTTTTGATTATGTTTGTATTATATCCTCCACATAATCCACGATCTCCCGTTACGACTAATAAAGCAACAGTTTTAACTTCTCTTTGTTTAAGTAAAGGTAAATCGGTTTCTTCCATACGGAGACGATTTTGTAAGCCGTAAAGCACTTGTGCTAAAGTATCAGCAAAAGGGCGAGTTGCAGTAACTTGCTCTTGAGCTCTTCTAACTTTCGCTGCTGCTACTAAACGCATTGCTTCAGTAATTTTTTTAGTATTTTTTACCGAGTCAATACGATCTCGTATCGCTTTTAAATTAGACATAATATTAATTAATAATTAAAAATTAGTTATTAGTAATGGAAAAATCTGCATAGGTGGGCAATGCCCACCACAAATTACAGACTAATTAATCAATTAAGCAGAGAAAGCCTGTTTAGCTTCAACGATGGCTTCTTTTAACAAAGTTTCTGCTTCGTCAGTTAATTTTTTCTCATTACTGACAATTTCCACAAACTTGGGCTTGTTGTTTTTGATGTAACTTCTTAAACTAGCCACAAATTCCACCACTTCTTCTACGGCAATATCATCTAATAAACCATTGATACCGCTATATACTTGAGCTACTTGTTCCCAAATGGCTAAAGGAGAGTTTTGAGGTTGTTTGAGTAACTGGCGTAAACGTTGCCCTTTAGATAATTGTGCTTGAGTTGCCGCATCTAAATCCGAAGCGAATTGAGAAAATGCTTCTAATTCAGCAAACTGAGCTAATTCTAATTTTAGTTTACCCGCAACTTGTTTCATGGCTTTGGTTTGAGCCGCAGATCCCACACGAGATACTGAAATACCAGCGTTGATAGCTGGACGGAAACCAGAGTTAAACAAGTCAGAAGAGAGGAAAATTTGACCATCGGTAATAGAAATTACGTTGGTAGGAATGTAAGCGGATACGTCTCCTGCTTGAGTTTCGATAATAGGTAATGCGGTCATACTACCACCTCCTAACTCATCACTTAATTTTGCTGCTCTTTCTAATAAGCGAGAATGTAAGTAGAATACGTCTCCGGGGTAGGCTTCACGACCGGGAGGACGACGTAATAGTAACGACATTTGACGGTAAGCCTGAGCTTGTTTAGATAAGTCATCGTAAATTACGAGGGTGGCTTTTCCTTTATACATGAAGTATTCAGCAATGGCCGCCCCAGTATAAGGAGCTAAATATTGTAAAGTAGCAGGAGCGTTAGCATTAGCCGCTACGATTACCGTATAATCTAAAGCACCTTTTTCTCTTAAAGTATCCACTACACTAGCAACAGTAGAAGCCTTTTGACCGATGGCTACATAAACACAAATAACATCTTCCGATTTTTGGTTAATGATAGTATCTACCGCAATAGCAGTTTTACCAGTTTGGCGATCGCCGATAATCAATTCTCGTTGACCTCTGCCCACAGGAATCATCGCATCAATAGCGGTAATACCAGTTTGCATAGGTTCACAAACAGATTTACGATCAACAATACCAGGGGCATTAGACTCAATTAAGCGAGTCTCGGTAGAAACAATATCCCCTTTACCGTCAATAGGACGAGCTAAAGCATCTAAAACTCTACCAACTAAAACGTCACCTACTGGAATTTGAGCAATTTTACCAGTAGATTGAACACTACTACCTTCTTGAATCCCGATACCATCACCCATTAAAACAACCCCAACATTATCTTGTTCAAGGTTAAGGGCGATACCAATAGTACCGTCTTCAAATTCTACGAGTTCTCCTGACATGACTTTATCCAAGCCATAGACACGAGCGATACCGTCGCCAACTTGTAAGACAGTTCCGACATTAGAAACCTTAATTTCTTGATCGTAAGATTCAATCTGTTGGCGAATAACACTAGCAATTTCGTCTGGTCTGATCATAATTTCTTATTTTTAGCGACTTATATTTAAAAGTTTGCTTGTTAATACAATTGATCGTTTTTTTAATAAACCTGTGATGGTTTATGATTTTAAATACTACGAACAGTTTGTAGTAAACCCTTGAGAGGTGTTATTTTAGTTAGCAGAGAGTATATTGAGACTGATACGGCGTAATTGTGCTTTGAGACTAGCATCATAAACTTGAGAACCAACTTTGATGATTACACCACCAATAATATCAGGATCAATTCTAGTCTCAATTTCTACACCTGCGGCCCCTGTAAGATTTTTGATCTTAGTGACTAATTTTTCAGATTCACCCTCATACAATCTAACTGCGGAGGTAACTTGGGCTAAAACAACGTTATTCAACTTCCGTAGAATTTCGAGATATTTCCCACAAATTCCTTCAATAAAGCTAATACGTCTTTTATCAACTAATAACAGCAAAAAATTGAGCAAAAAAGGATTAATTTGCTCTCCTACTACTGTTCTAATAACGGCTTTTTTGTCCTCTGCCTTGACTAATGGGCTAATCAAAAAAGTTTTTAATTCCGCAGACTCTTGAATTAAATTAATTAAAGAGCGCACATCTTGACTAATGGCATCTACTAAATTTTGACTTTTCGCTAGGGACATTAGGGCTTCAGCATAAGGCTCTACGACTTCGGCGGTAACTGCACTTTGCATAAATTTAACCTCCTAACTGCTCTACAGCACGACTAATGAGCTTACCTTGGACGTTTTCATCCTTCACGGTTTCTCGTAACTGCTGTTCTGCTTTTTCAAGGGCTAATACAGCAATTCTTTTTTTCAAACCGGCTACAACTTTTGCTCTTTCGGAATCTAATTCCTGCACTGCGGTAGCTTTCATTCTTTCAATATCTTTTTGTCCTTGTGCTAAAATTTCCTCCCGGAGTTTTTCAGCAGTGGATTGTGCATCAGATTTGATTTGTTTTGCTTTGGTTTGAGCTTGATTTAAGTTCTCTTTTCCTTCAGCTAATGCTTTAGCAGCGACGGAGGCACGATTTTCTGCTTCTTGAATTTCCTCAGCAATTTTGTTTTGTCTCTGAGTGAGTAAATTACTGATGAATTTTCCGCCATATACTACCAACAACCCAATTATAATAATTAAGTTGATCACGTTAGAGCCTAGAATATCTGAACTTATACCAAATCCACCCCCAGCTTCTTCAGTGGCTAGATAAAATAAAGTCACCATAATTAATATTTAATAGGCGTTTTCATGGGAGAGAAAACAAGAGATTAGAATGTACAGATATTCTATACAATCATTTCTTGTTTATCTTGTTATTGAGCAAATTCAAGGCCGATCACTTTCTCAAGAATTTGTCGGCTTAAAGCTGTCACTTCCTGCTCTAAAGCAGATAAAGCCTCAACTCTTTCCGCTTCAATTTCTTCTGATGCTTTTTGACGTTCAGCAATTACTTCTTGCTGGGCTTGTTGTATCTGATCTGATACAATTTTTTGAGCTTCAGATTGAGCAGTACTTATAATACCTTGAGATTGCTTACGGACTTCTTTTAATTCTTGTTCGTATCGTTGAGCAAGGGCTAAAGCCTCTTCCTTTTGTTTCTTGGCTTGAGCAATTTGACCTTGAACATAACTAGCTCGATCATCAATTGCTTTACCTAAAGGTTTATAGAAAAGGATGTTGAGTATTGTTGCTAACAGTAAAAACTGAATTGCCATTAAAGGCAAAGTAGCATCAAGATCAAACAATCCTCCTTCTGAGGTTTGCTCTGCTAATAAAATCCATTGTGTCATCATAATTTGACTTAGGGGCAGAATTTAATTGTTCCGTTTTTCTAATGTGCAATTATGCTTAGAAATATTACTGCAATTGTATATTTTGTTCAGTACTTAGGCTTTAGGATCAGATTTCTCAAAAAAAAATCTCGAAAAACCTAAAACCTAATACCTGAATTTTGTACTTTGAGTTATCCTAGATCTAATTAACTTATTAGGCGAAAGGATTGGCAAATAATAATACTAATGCAACAACTAAACCGTAAATAGTTAGTGCTTCCATGAACGCTAAACTAAGAAGTAAGGTAGCACGAATTTTACCTTCAGCTTCGGGTTGACGAGCGATACCTTCTACTGCTTGACCTGCAGCATTACCTTGACCGATACCAGGTCCGATAGCTCCTAAACCTACAGCTAAAGCAGCAGCGATGACGGAAGCAGCAGCGACTAATGGTTCCATAATTCTTTCTTTTTCCTTTTAATTAATTTAGTACTACAAAAAATTTAGTTTTTGGTTTTTATAAGAGAACGAATTGAGCAATCTTTCTCTTATGATAGTTAATCACACAATGGTCATTAATTTTATCCCAAAAAGTATTTAACTATATTTTGGGTTTTTATGATAGCCAGTTTGATTATTTTTATGACTTATTTTAGTCAGACTTTCGTACCTAAAATTATTGACAACAATGTAAAACTATATGTCTTAAGTTGTCAAGGTACAAACTACTATCTAATATTAAGTAAAATAGTCATTAATTTATAGTTAATTAAGTGAATCTAACTATTAGCTATAAATTAATCGTGATGTTCTTCGCCGTGACTTTCCATTGCTTCTCCAATATAGGAAGCCGCTAGGGTTGCAAAAATTAACGCTTGGATAGCGCTAGTAAATAAACCGAGGATCATCAAAGGTAAAGGTACAATTAAAGGTACTAATAAAACCAGTACTCCTACCGCCAATTCATCCGCTAGAATATTCCCGAATAAACGGAAACTTAGGGAAAGAGGACGAGTAAAATCTTCAATGGCACGGAAAGGTACCATAATGGGAGAAGGTTGGGCATAATCAGCGAAATAACCTAAGCCTTTTTTACTAATTCCAGCATAAAAATATGCTAAAGATGTTAATAACGCAAATGCTACGGTAGTGTTGATGTCAACAGTCGGAGCGGACAATTCTCCTTCGGGGATTTCAATCAACTTCCAAGGAATTAAAGCACCCGACCAGTTAGACACAAATATAAATAAGAATAATGTGCCGATAAAAGGTACCCAAGGGCGATATTCTTTTTCACCGATTTGATCTTTAGCTAAACCGCGCAAGAAATCAAGGACGTATTCCATAAAATTTTGGAAACCCGTCGGGATTCTTTGAACATTTCGGGTAGCAGCAATTGAAGCTACAAGTAGAACACCAATTACGAACCAAGAGACAAGAAATACTTGTCCATGTATTTTATATTTACCGATCTCCCAGTAAAAATGTTCTCCAACTTCGATAGCTGCTAAATTAACAGAGTTTAATAGATTTAATGTATTTGCAAGGTCCATTGAACAAGATTTTTCCTGATTTTAGGAATCTTTGACAATTTATCATAAAATTAGCCATTTTTATCTGATTTATTTAGATTGCCCAATAAACTACTAGGTAAAATATAAAAAAGGATACAGGCTTTATAAGTCATGAAACCGAGAAAAATCGGAATCACTTGTAGTTGTTGCCTTTGAGTTGCAACGATAATTAAACCCATGAAAATCGCCAATCTCGTCATTCCAATACGTTTTTTAAACGTACCAACTCTTTCAACTTCCCTCGCCAACATATTCACATAAACCAAACTGAAACAAGCCCCTAATAAATAATTGAGGCTAGTATTGAAGCTATAAAACCACCAAACTAAAATAAAGCTAACGACAGCGATTAAAATAGTACCGATGAGGAGATTATTACGGAGTTGATAAAACTCTTTCATAGAATCTTCCTTTACTTCTGGGGTACAACTCTCAATATCAGTGGTTTGAGAGATGGTTGTCATGGGAGTTGATTCAGTATTGATCACTTTGACGGCTAGATTCTTGGGAAATTATTTGTCACAATTTTATCACGATAGGGATCTTTAAGGTTAATTTTTATTAATTTCTTTAGGTTTAGTATTTTTTATGTAATAATTATTGTAATAAAATAAGGAAATAGTTATAGGAATTCACCTGAATTTGTTTAAAATTGTTATAAAGTAAGCAACTATAAGATTATTGTGACAGGATATTTATGAATTTAACAGCAGAGAAAAATATTACCTTTGAAGAGGCGATTTCTTTAACAGAAAACTTTATCAATCAAATTTCACAACTATCAGAAGAAGAAAAAGAAACTATAGTATCATGTTTAGTTTTATCAGAAAACGGAGCTAGAGGGTTTTTTGTTACTTATTTAACCAGTGATAATGCTATGGTTGATCAAAAATCATCAGGTATTATTGAAGGTTTAAAAACTTCTCCTGAAATTGTTAGTGAGTTATTAGTAAAAAATATTGCCATGTCAACGGCGATGAAAATAACCCACGAAAGAAATGAAAATGTAGAAATGTCGGAAAAATCAGCAAGAGTTACTCAAAGAAGTTTGAATTTAATTCAAGAATTATCAATGCCACAAATTCAAGAAAAAATAGCATTATTACTGAATACTATTAAAGAAGAAAAAGGTATATATCAAGAGTTTTTAGTTCGTTGGGGATATGATCAAGAACAAAAACAATCTATTATGGATATTTTACAATAAATATTATGGGATATATCATTAGTACCGTTAATATGAAAGGCGGTGTAGGTAAGACAACTTTAACGGTAAATTTAGCTACTTCATTAGCCAAAAATTTTAATAAAAAAGTTTTAGTTTTAGATTTAGATGCACAAATTAGTGCGACTTTAAGTTTATTACCGCCCCATGAATTTGGGAAGTTAAGGAAAAAGCGCAAAACTTTGAGTTATTTAATTGATAATATAATTGTGCCTAATCCCTACTCGAAATTAGATATTCATGACTTAATTACTAAATCTGTTTGTGGCTTACCTCAGTTAGAGTTATTACCCGGAGATATAGATTTATACGATGAATATGTGGTATCGGAAATGTTGCATCAACAAGCCGTTAACGAAAATAAAATCGAAAATTTTGAGTCAGTGTGGAATAATTTTGAAAGATTATTAATCCGTAATATTCTACAACCAGTGATAGAAGACTATGATTTTATTATTATGGATTGCGCACCCGGGTATAATCTTCTCACCAGAAGCGCCATTGCGGCTAGTCATTTTTATTTATTACCAGCACGTCCTGAACCGTTATCATTAGTAGGGATACAATTATTAGAAAGGAGAGTTAAAAAGTTAAAAGAGAATCATCAAGATAATAACCCTCTTGATTTAAGATTATTAGGGATTGTGTTTATTTTGTCTGAAGCTGGGGGGATATTTGGACGTTATGACAAGTATTATGATCAAGTAATTAGACGAGTTAAACAAGACTTTAGCATAGATCAACTATTTACTACGGATATTCCTATGGATGTAAATGTAGCGAAAGCCATAGATTTATTTATGCCGGCGGTATTAACTTCTCCTAATTCTAGCGGTTCAAAAGCTTTTAGTAAACTTACAGAAGAATTTTTAGGTAAAATCAATGCCTTTACTCAAAATAATCGAGGTTAGGCAATTTATAAATTTCTCGATTAAGTATTTTTAGATTAATCCACGAGCTGAATTTAAACTATTTTTTCTTTACTTTTATCAATAATTGCTCCTCGATAATGAGTTACGCCACTGGGTTTATAGCTAACAGTTTTATCAAGGTTATTATTTCGATTATAGTTAAAACCCCGATAAGTCATAGAATTTTTAGTTTTAAATTCACCTTGATTAACTTCTGGATTAGAAGCTATTTCGACTTTTTCAATTCTATTTTTATCTCTTTCATCCACCAAGGTTATGTCAGACTCATTAAACTTAGTGATAGATTTTTGGGTAAGTAACATTCCTCCGAGTAAAATAGCTAAAAGAATAGGAGTTGGAGCGGAAACGATACCTACGATACAAGTAATTAAAAATAAAAAAACTGACAAAGCTAATGCTAAACAAATAATTAGTTCCATGATCTTAACCTCTAATGTTTATTTATCGATATTCATTTAATTCCTCTACTACCAAAAACTCTATCATTTACTCACTATTATCACTGTGACTAAATTATAATTTTTTAAATCTATTCTTTGTATATTTTTTTATCAATTATTCTACCCAATTTACAACATAAGTTATTGTTTGTAAAGGTGAATATTTTATGATTACAAAAGATAGTAAATATTTATGAGTATTTATACTTATTAAGTTTAATGAGATTAAAATGAAATTTCTATGGTTAAACTTTATACTTAAATTGTAATTATTTCCGTAAAAAAAAATACTTTTAGCTTATGTTTAAAGAAAAAACAAAAGTCTTATTCATACACCCTAATTTTCCCGCACAATTTCGTCATTTATGTCAAGTTTTAGGGAAAGACTCTAATTATGAAGTAATTTTTATTACAAAGCGAGAAGAAGGACAAATAGAGGGGATAAAAAAGATAATTTATCAACCTTCGAGAGAAGCTAAAATCGAAACTCATCACTATATTCGTAATTTAGAAAATGCTGTTTTACAGGGACAAGCAATTTATCGTGTGACAACTCAATTAAAACAGGAAGGCTTCTATCCTGATATTGTATATGGTCATTCGGGCTGGGGGCCAACTTTATTTATTAAAGATATTTTTCCTCGTGCCAAATTTTTATGTTATTTTGAGTGGTTTTATAATGCTCATGGTAGTGATGCCGATTTCGATCCCAGTGATCCTCTTTCGGCGGATGATGAAGCTAGAATTAGGGTTAAAAATGCACCTATTCTGATTGATTTATATAGCTGTGACAGGGGATTATCCCCGACATTATGGCAAAAACAACAATTTCCTCCAGAATATCAGTCAAAAATAACGGTTTTACATGACGGTGTTGACACAGAATTTTTTAAGCCTAATGCCGACACAAAGTTAGTGATACCTGAAATTAATTTAGATTTAAGCAAGGTTACGGAAATTATTACTTATGTAGCCAGAGGTATGGAACCTTATCGGGGTTTTCCTCAGTTTATTGAAACTATTGATATTTTACAAAAACGTCGCCCTAATACTCATTTTGTCATAGTTGGTCAAAATCGTGTGGCTTATGGGAAACAATTACCTGATGGTAAAACCTATAAAGATGTGATGTTAGAAAAAGTATCCTTGGATTTAAGTAGAGTACATTTTACTGGGTTATTGAGTTACGATTATTATTTAAAAGTGTTGCAAGTCTCTTCAGCACATATTTATTTAACTCGTCCTTTTGTTTTATCATGGTCAATGTTAGAATCAATGGCAACTGGTTGTGTGGTTGTGGCTTCAAAAACTAAACCTGTAGAAGAATTAATCCAAGATAATTATAATGGTTTATTCGTGCCGTTTTTCTCTCCAGAAAATATTGCTGATAAGGTAGAATATGCTTTAGATAACCCTGAAATTATGGCAAAAATTAGGAGAAAAGCTAGAGAAACTATTGTTAAAAATTATAATTTACAAGAGTTATTAAATCAACATTTACACTGGATAAAAACGGGAGAATTGAAAAAGTTGTCTAATCGTAAAAGTAAAAAAGGGTTTACTAATTAGGAGATAGGAGATAAAAGGAAACGGGGAGATAGGGGAAATACTAAAGAATAAAAGTTTTGAGACTATAAATAATATATATACTTATAGAAGTATTCTAAAGAATAAGATCAAAAGTTTTGATTTGAGGAATAAAAATCTTTAAAACTGCACACTTTTTTGTTAATCTATTAGATAGATCTAAAGCATTGATTATTCTAGCTTTCTGATTCCCATTAACAAACCTTAATTAATAACTTATCGGAATAATTTTTTGATATTTTTATTTGACATTTAACAAGTCTAAATATCTAAAATTTTACGCTATTTAAGAGGAAAAGGAAGAAATTTTCCTTATCATCCTCTTTGTAAAATACCAATAATTATTAACTATTTTCTCGATACCAATTAATGGTATTTTTTAAACCTTCTCTTAAACCAATATTAGCGGTAAAACCAAAGGCTTCTTTTGCTTTAGAAGTATCTAAACAACGACGAGGTTGTCCATTTGGCTTGTCAGTTTCCCACACTAATTCACCTTCAAATCCCATTAATTCGCAGATTAATTGTGTTAAATCTTTGATAGTAATTTCAGAATTAGTGCCTAAGTTGATGGGGTTTGAACTATTATAACTTTGTGTACCCATAACAATACCTCTAGCTGCGTCATTAGAGTATAAAAACTCACGAGTTGGGCTTCCATCACCCCATACGGGTAAGATTTTATCGCCTCTTTGTTGTGCTTCGTGAACTTTACGAATTAATGCAGGAATGACATGAGAACTACGAGTATCGAAATTATCTTCAGGTCCGTACAAATTTACTGGTAAAAGGTAAATACCGTTAAAGCCATATTGTGCGCGATAAGATTCTAATTGTACCAATAAAGCCTTTTTAGCAATGCCATAAGGTGCATTTGTTTCTTCTGGATAACCATTCCATAAATCTTCCTCTAAAAAAGGTACAGGAGTAAACTTAGGATAGGCACAAATAGTGCCAATACAAGTAAATTTTTCGACTCCAGCTTGATAAGCGGCATGGATTAATTGAGTACCCATCATGAGATTATCATAAAATAATTCGGCGGGTTTTTCTCTATTTAAGCCAATTCCGCCAACGTGAGCGGCTAAATGTATAATTACATCTTGATTTGCGACAACTTTTTGACAGTTTTCCCACTGGGTTAAATCACAATCTTTTGAGCGTGGAATGGTTATTTTATCGGGATTTGCCCCAGCTTTAATTAATTCGGCGACAACTTGTTTACCTAAAAACCCAGCGCCACCAGTTACAAGAATTTTTTTTGTACTTAAATCTAACATAATAATAAATAATTGATGATTGACTGTAGGGGTTAATAACATTAACCCTCTTTGGGGGAATACTTTTTTTGGGCGAATATCATTCGGGCGAATACCATTCGCCCCTACTAATTGACGTTGTGCAACATATTTTGACGAATATAAGCTATGTCTTTTACTTTGTCCCCATCAGTAATACCTAATGCTTCTAAATCCGCATCTACCATCAAGTTTACTAACTCAGGGAATGTAACGCTAGGTTTCCAATTTAACTTTTCTTTAGCTTTACTAGGATCTCCTATTAATAATTCTACTTCCGCAGGGCGTAAATAACGCTCATCAAAGGCAACATAATCTTCCCATTTTAGGTTAACGTGGGAAAAAGCTAATTCTAAAAATTCTCTGACGGAATAGGTTTCTCCTGTCGCTACCACATAATCATCAGGGTTTTCTTGTTGCAGCATTAACCACATAGCCACAACATAATCTTTAGCATAACCCCAATCTCTTTTTGAGTCAATATTCCCTAAGTATAGTTTTTTTTGTTGTCCTGCTATAATACGGGAGATCGCTCTGGTAATTTTTCTGGTGACAAAAGTTTCACCACGGCGAGGACTTTCATGGTTAAATAAAATACCGTTACAAGCGAAAAGATTATAAGATTCACGGTGATTGACAGTTTGCCAGTGAGCATATACTTTAGCACAAGCATAAGGACTACGGGGATAAAAAGGAGTGCTTTCTTTTTGAGGAATTTCCTGTACTTTTCCGAACATTTCCGATGAACCAGCTTGATAATAACGTATATTAGCATTAGTTCTTTGTTGATAATCCCTGACGGCTTCTAATAATCTTAAAGTACCCATAGCGACACTATCAACGGTAAATTCAGGAGTATCAAAACTTACTCTAACATGGGATTGAGCACCTAAATTATAAACTTCATCAGGTTGTGTTTCTTCTAAAATACGTCGTAGAGTAGTACCATCCGTTAAATCTCCATAGTGAAGGAAAAATTTAGCATCTTCTTGATGGGGATCTTGGTATATATGATCTATTCTGTCCGTGTTAAAAGTTGATGTACGTCGAATAATACCATGAACCTTATAACCTTTATCTAATAAAAATTCACTTAAATAAGAACCATCTTGCCCTGTAACACCAGTAATTAAAGCCGTTTTTTGTTTAGTCATCATTGTGGAAATTAAATTATTTTTTTTCTTAAAGATGATAGATTAAATCTTTGGTTAAGTTTACCTTAAGGATCTCTTTTCAACAAATAATTTATTAGATACACTAGAGAATTTACTTGATAACTTATTAATTTTATAGTGATAAATAATCGAGTTAATCACAATACATAATGCCATAAAAATGATATAACTCTAAGATAGAATAATTTTATCAGATAAAAAATAGTTAATTATTATTTCTAATTACTTATGATTTTAAGCAAAAAAAACACTTTAAATACCATAGAAAAACTGCCATTATGGCATGAGATTATTCGTTATTGGGAATTATTATCTGTGTTAGTTCCACAAAGTCTAAATACTCGTTATCGAGGCTCTTTTTTAGGGGTATATTGGTCATTATTAAATCCCATTATTATGACTATTTTATATACTGTTATTTTTGGAGCAACATTTGCTTCTTATTTTGGTAATTCTATTATTAATTATATGTTTGCTGCTTTCACTGGTTTATTAGTAATTAATTTTTATAATTCTTCTACAACTCAAGCATTAAGTAGCATTGTTGTTAATGGTGATTTATTAAATAAAATAAAGTTACCTTTACCAGTTTTTCCACTATCAATGATTGCGGCAAATGTTTTTCAATTTGTGGTAGGATCTTTACCGTTATTAATCATAGTTACATTAATAAAAACTCATAATATTTTCTTTGCATTTTTATTATTATTCCCTTTTATTGCTTTAGTTTTAGTATGTACTGGAATCGGTTTATTTTTAAGTGCATTATTTGTTTTTTTTAGAGACTTAGGTTATTTTTACGAAATCACAACTTTTATTGTATGGATTACCAGTCCTGTATTTTATCCTGCGGAAATTGTGCCTCAAAGAGTACAACCTTTTCTTTATCTTAATCCTTTAGTACCTATTATTGAAAGTATTAGACAAATAAGTTTAGAAGGTACTTTTCCCGAAATTAGTCACTTGATGAAAGGTTTTTTTAGTGGCATAATTATTTTAACTTTAGGGTGGTTATTTTTCCGTCGTGTACAATCATCTTTCATGGATTTACTTTAAATAAGTTTTTTATTTTAAATATTATTTATTACCTTTATTTTTATCAAAATGGATCAAGAAGTTATTAGATTAAATAATGTTTCATTATGGCGTAGAACTCAAGAAGAATTTTCTTATGATCTGAAAAAAACAGTCTTTTCTTTTCTTCAAGGAAAATATGTTAAACCTGCTAAAAAACAAGTTTTAAAAGATGTTGATTTTGTTGTTAAAAGTGGGGAAAAAATAGGTATTATTGGCTCAAATGGAGCTGGTAAATCTACTTTATTAAAAGTTATTTGTGGCATTTTAGATCCGACTTTTGGTACAGTGAGAATTAGAGGAAATATTGCTCCTTTAATTGAATTAGGGGCTGGTTTTAATATGGATATGTCTGTTAAAGATAACATCATTTTATACGGTGTTTTACTGGGATATTCTAAAGAAGAAATGAAAAGTCGCACTTATGAAATTCTTGAATTTGCAGAATTAGAAGAATATGGAGAAGTGCCAGTCAAAGCCTTATCTTCTGGAATGAAAGCACGTTTAGGGTTTTCTGTCGCTACGGATGTACAACCTGATATTCTTATCCTTGATGAAGTTTTATCCGTTGGGGATGCTAAATTTGCCCATAAATCCCGCGCTCGAATTCAAAGTTTATGGGAACAAAGTAGTACAATTTTGTTCGTCTCCCATAGCCTCGAATATGTTAAAGATTTATGCGATCGCACAATTTGGCTAGATCATGGTAAAGTAGCCTATGAAGGAAACACTCCAGAAGCCATTAAATTATACCTAAACTCTGTGGGAGTGGACTATGTACGTCCTCCTTCAGCACTTTAAGTAATTGCTAATTCCTAATTACCGTAATCCTTTATGATTAAATACGGCAAAACATTAATCAATATTTAAACTTAATATTCTAATTATGAAAATTTTAATTACCGGAGGCGGTGGTTATATCGGTTCAGTATTAACTCCTGTATTATTGAGTAAAGGCTATGAAGTAACTGTAGTTGATAACTTTATGTTTCGTCAAAATAGCCTCGCAGAGTGTTGTCAATACGATACTTTTAAAGTAGTAAGGGGTGATTGTCGTGAAGAAAGTCTAATGAAAGACTTAGTTAAAGATGCCGATGTCATTATTCCCTTAGCGGCGTTAGTTGGTGCGCCTTTATGCGGTAGAGATAAAATTGCCACAGAAACCACCAATCGAGATGCTATTCAAATGTTATGTCGTTTAGCAAGTAAAGAGCAAAGATTTTTAGTGCCGATTACTAACAGTGGTTACGGCATCGGGGAAAAAGGTAAAATGTGTACCGAAGAAAGTCCATTACGTCCCATTTCCGCCTATGGTGTTACTAAGGTAGAAGCTGAAAAAGCCATTTTAGAAAGAGAAAATAGTATTAGTTTCCGCTTGGCTACGGTTTTTGGTATGTCTTCTCGTATGAGAGTTGATTTACTTGTCAATGATTTTGTCTATCGTGCCGTAAGCGATCGCACGGTGGTAGTATTTGAAGGACACTTTAAGCGTAATTATATTCATATTCGTGACGTGGTGAAAGTATTTTTACACGGTTTAGATAACTTTGAAACCATGAAAGGAAAACCTTATAACGTTGGTTTAGAAGACGCTAACTTGTCTAAATTAGAGCTATGTGCCGAAATTCAGAAACAAATACCCAATTTCTATTATATTGAAGCACCTATCGGCGAAGATCCTGATAAAAGAGATTATATTGTTTCCAATGCCAGAATTTTAAGTACTGGTTTTACTCCTGATTGGACATTAGCCAGAGGCATTCAAGAATTAATCAAGGGTTATACTATTTTACGCAATACTATTTATTCTAACGTTTAAAAATAAAGTAATAAGTAATAAGTAATAAGTAGAAGAATTGAGGTTAAACTTATTAAAATTAATAATTATTCATTATTCATTATTAATTATTCATTATTCATTATTCATTATTCACTATTCACTATTCATGACACAACGGAATCTGTATTTTCTCTTTCCTGAAATGAATATCCATAGCGGTGGACATATTGCGCAACTAAGATTTATGGCTATGACACAATCTTTTTTTTACGCTCAACCCGTTACTTATAAGAAAAAAGAGAAGGATATTTTGTTCTTAAATGACGTAATTAAAGACATTAGTGCGACTAATAATATTTATGTTATTCATTGGGGACCTCATATTCAAGAACTTTTAACAAAACTTAAAGATTTTAATGTAGTTTATTTTGCACATAGTACGGGATACAAGTTTAAAATACCATCAAAAGTGCCGATAATAAACGTTAGTAAACATTCTCAAGGCTATTGGGGAAGATTTGCACCGAATAACCTTATTTTTTATCTTCCTAACGAGATTTCTGACAAATATCAGAATAAACAAGAAGAAAGAAAGATTGATGTATTAGTACAGAAACGCAAGTCATCAAAATATTTAATTGAAGACCTAGTACCAGCCTTAAATCCCCACTGTAATTTGACTTTAATTGACTATTGGGTAGAAGATTTAGCCACTATTTTTAATCAAACTAAAGTTTATCTTTATGATTCTACAGAATATTGGGTACAAGCTAAAGCTAGTGAGGGTTTTGGCTTACCGCCGTTAGAAGCAATAGCTTGTGGATGTACAATTTTTTCTAGTTTAAATGATGCTTTATCAGACTATTTAGATCCTAGCTTTAATTGTCATAAATTGCGAGTTTATTCTAAAGAATATGATGTTCAAAGAATTTTAAAAGCAGTGGAAAATTGGCAAGATAATTCAGCTAATATTGATATTGTTAATAATTATCGTTTACCTTTAATAAAAGAACGTATAGTAAGAATATTTGAAGAAATTAATAGCTTTTTTGATCATCAACAATCCTTCTCTGAAAATATACCAAATATTATTAAAAATAAACCTTTTTCCGTAGATAAAATAATCAATAAATTAAAATCATTCTTTTAAAAAATCTAGCTAAATAAGTTAGTTAAGAAACTAAATTTAATCTTAAATATTATGTTTATAATAAAATCTTTTTTGTCGATAATATTTCCTTTATTTATTACTAATTTTAAACTATAGATAACTATTTTATGATAAATGATGAAATCAAAAATACAGTAGCGGTTATTCTCGCAGGAGGATTTGGTACTAGAATTAAACATCTATTGCCTAATATTCCTAAACCCATGGCAGAAGTAGCAAATAAACCTTTTATTGAATGGATTATTAACTATTTACATCAACAAAATATTGATAATTTTATTCTTTCTACTGGTTATTTAGGTGATATTATTGAATCTTATTTTAAGGAGCAAAATCTAAAAAATATTACTGTAAATTGTTATCAAGAAAGTGAACCTTTAGGCACAGCAGGAGGTTTTATTAATGCCGTAAATTTATCAAATCAACAACCCTTTTCATGGTTAATAACTAACGGTGATTCTCTAATTTTTACTGATTTAAAACCTTTATATAACTTGTTAGAAAATAAAGAGGTTGATGGGGTTATTTTAGGGTTATCTTTACCTGATGCTTCTCGTTATGGTTCGTTAAAATATGATGATGATTATAATTTAATTAGTTTTGCTGAAAAACAACAAGGAAAAGGCGTTATTAATGCTGGAGTTTATTTATTTAAACACTCAGTTATTAACAAATTTCCCGATAAAAAACCTCTTAGTTTTGAATATGATGTTTTCCCCAAATTACTCAATCAAGGTTGTAAAATAAAAGTACATATAACGGAAACACCTTTTTTAGATATTGGCACACCTGAAACTCTAATTCAAGCTGAAAATTTTATCTTGAATAATTTTAAAAATAATAATAAAAAATATGATTAATATTGATACTATTAAAAATTCTTTAGCTTTAATTGACAGAAGTAATTTTGGTTTATTAAAAGTAACAGGAGATGATAAACTTCGTTTTTTACATAATCAAACTACTAATGATATTCAAGGTTTAAAAGTAGGAGAAGGTTGTGATACAGTTTTTGTTAATTCTACAGGAAGAAATATTGATTTAGTTAGTGCTTATATTCAAGAAAATGAAGTTTTATTATTAGTTTCTCCAGCACAAAATAAAAAGTTATATGATTGGATGGATAGATATATTTTCCCCTTTGATAAAGTAGGGATAAAAGATATAACTACTGAGTATAAAATTTTTACTTTAATCGGTGAAAAAAGTTTAGATTTATTATCAGAATGGGTTGATACTGACTTTTTAAAATCGGCTGAATTTACCCATAAAATTATTAAAATTGATGATATAGAATTAATTATTACCGTTGGTTGTAACTTAAAATTAACAGGATTTAATTTAATTATTTCTCAAGAAAAAGCCTCTTATATTTGGGATAGAATAACATCAAAAAATCCTATTTTAATAAATGATAAAGACTACGAAAATTTACGAATTTTACAAGGAAAACCTACATCTAATAAAGAATTAACAGATGAATATAATCCTTTAGAAAGTGGTTTATGGGATGCAATTTCTTTTAATAAAGGTTGTTATATCGGACAAGAAACTATTGCTCGTTTAAATACTTATAAAGGCATTAAACAAAAACTTTGGGGAATAAAATTAGATAAATCTATTAATCCTGAAATAGATAATATTATTACCATTGAAGGAGAAAAAGTTGGTAAAATAACCAGTTATTTAGAAACAGAATCAGAAAAATTTGCCCTAGGTTATATTCGCACAAAAGCAGGAGATATTGGCTTAAAAGTTTACATTGGAAAAGTGCAAGGAGAAGTAGTTAATTTACCTTTTATTCGTCATGAATATTATGGCAATTGATGTGCCTTTTTACTTCCAAATTTTGGGTAATATCTATGAAAAGCATTGGGGATTTAAGGACATAATTGAGCATAATTAATTATTCATTATTAAGTAATTTATGAAACTTCCATCTATTAAAAAAACTCTTGATTTATTCAAAGTTGATGAAACAGAAATTGCTAATATTTTAGAGTCTGTGCGATCGCAATTGCCTACCACAGAAGCGTTACTTATCGGTAAACCCCAAGCCGGGAAAAGCTCTATTGTAAGAGGTTTGACAGGAGTTGGGGAAGAAATTGTGGGGCAGGGTTTTCGTCCTCATACGCAATACACAAAGCGTTACGCTTACCCTTCTGAAGATTTGCCTTTACTGATTTTTACTGATACTGTTGGTTTAGGTGATGTTGATAAAAATACGGAAGAAATCATCACGGAATTAACTACTCAATTAGACATCGAAACTAAACGAGCAAGGATTTTAATTCTGACAGTAAAAATTAATGATTTTGCTACGGATAGTTTAAAAAATATTGCTGAAAATCTTAGGAAAAAATACCCTCAAATTCCTTGTTTATTAGTAGTAACTTCTTTACATGAACTTTATCCTAATCTCGACAGTAATCATCCCAAATATCCTCCTAATTTTCCCGAAATAGATAGGGCATTTAGTGAGATAAAAAATACATTTAGTGATTTATTTGATCAAGTAACTTTAATTGACTTTACTTTAGAAGAAGATGGATTTATTCCTGTTTTTTATGGTTTAGAAAATCTCCGAGATTCTTTAGCCGAATTACTACCTTCAGCGGAAGCAAAAACCATTCATCAATTATTAGATGAAACCGTTAATTCTCAGTTAGGAAACCTTTATAAAAACGTTGCTAGACGCTATATTTTAGCATTCTCGGTGATAGCCGTAACCCTTGCCGCCGTGCCTCTTCCCTTTGCCACCATGCCCGTTTTAACTGCCTTAGAAGTGACAATGGTAGGGGTTTTAGGACGACTTTATGGACAAACCATTAACCCTTCTCAAGCTGGAGGAATTATAAGTGCCATCGCTGGAGGATTTTTAGCCCAAGTTGTTGGTAGAGAGTTAATTAAATTTATACCCGGTTTTGGTGCGGTTGTAGCGGCTAGTTGGGCAGGGGCATATACGTGGGCTTTGGGTGAAGGTGCTTGTGCTTATTTTGGTGATATTGTGGGAGGAAAAAAACCGAATCCTGAAAAAATTAAAGCAGTAATGAAAGATGCTTTTAAAGATGCTAAAAAACAGTTAAAAATTAATCATGAAAATTAGGAGAGAGGAGTTAGGAGAGAAGAGTTAAGAGAAATACTTATAAATTATATTCTCAATCTAGTATTAATAATAATTACAGAAAAAATATTGAGAAAATAGTATTAAGAGTGTTGAGTTTTTAAATAAAAATTCTTAAAACTGTGTATTTTTTTCTATTATACTATTTTTAAATCTTTGATTATTATAACTTTTTGACTTTCAACAGTAAACCCTAATTAAATGATATTAACGAGGTTTTTCAATCAAAAAAAAGCATCAAATAAATTTAAAATTACTTATTTTTATATTACTTATTACTTATTTTTTAAAATTACTCTTTAATTTGAACAGGCATAATCAAATAAGTCATATCAACACCGCTTAAAGGATTAATAATAACGGGTTGAGTAGCACCATTTAAACTAAACTTAATGTTATCGGAATTTATCGCTTTTAAACCATCCATTAAGTATTTAATATTAAATCCAATTTGAAAATCATCCCCAGTAATTTCGACATTAACAGCTTCTTTAGCATTACCTAACTCTCTAGCTTCTACTGATAAAATAAGTTCATTAGTATTAGCTATTAGGTTGAACTTAACCATGTTATTTTTACCATCAGCAAATACAGAAACTCGTTCTAAACTATTGATAAGCATTTTACGATCAACTACCATAAAACGCTCAAAAGTTTTCGGTATAAGCTGATTATAATTAGGATAAGCACCATCTAACCTACGACTGGTTAAACTTTGATTATCTAATTCAAACACTATTTGTCCTTCATCAACATATAACGAAACAAAATCATCAGCAGAAGAATTAGCCATCATCTTTTCTAACTCTCTCAACGCTCGTGACGGTATAGTAAGAGCAAAATTACTACTATTGTCGGTTTCTGTTTCCTCACTGATTTTAGCCACTGCCAAACGATGCCCATCGGTTGCCGCAAACTCTAACCCATCAACTTCACGAGTTAGATGTAACCCCGTTAAAACCTGTTTAGTCTCGTCACTACTAGCAGAAAATAAAGCACCTTTTAAGCCTTCTTTTAACGCTGTTACAGGCAATAAAAACTTGTCATCGGTGTCAATAGTTGGTAATTCAGGATATTCGTCACCCCTTACTCCTCGTAACTGAAACTTACCAGAAAGAGAATTAATGGCAACCATCGGATTATCATCTAATTCTTCCTCATCAAAAGAAAAACTAACCTCCCCTTCGGGTAAATGTCCGATAATATCATTCAATAACTTCGCTGGTAAAGTAATTGTACCTCTTTCTTCTACCTCAGCAGTAAAACTACTTCTCATACCTAAAGTTAAATCAAAACCCGTTAAAGTCACCTGATTTTTACCCTTTTCAGCTACTAATAAAACATTGCCTAAAATTGGATGAGTAGGGCGACTAGGCACAGCACGACTTACTAATGATAGACTATTTTTTAGATCAATTTGAGAGCAGACAATTTTCATAATATTTTTTCAACTTATTAAATACTAATAGAAGTTCTATTGTACTAAATAATTGACTCTTTTTTAGCACAAAGATCTTATGTTAACGTAAATTGAACAGAAATGATTAATAACTTAACTAGCTATAGGTTATCAACTATTAAAATCATCTCAAATTCTTAGAAATAATTGAGAAATTATATAGGTATATTGATAATTTATGCTTAATTTAAAGATTATATTTTGTCAATAAAACACAGTTAATTATGATGTTTTTTTCTGGAATTATCATTTTATTAGTGTAACTAATTTAAACCTACTATAGCTAAAATTTCTAATGGTTTATGTTTTAGTAATAACTCTAATTCTTCTTCATTTTTTACTAATAAAGCACCTGCAAAACCCAAAGAGTTAATAGATATTGATTTCATTTTTTCTTTACTTCTAGGTATTATCATCATCCAAGATTTTGTGATTAATAAATTATAATGAATTAATGGTTTATTATCTTCAATGTTAATGTTTAATTTTTCTAGTAATTGATAGTAATAATCCAAGGTTATTTTCCCTAATTCTTCAGGAGATTTATCGGTTATATCCTCAAAAAAAGCAACTGCTTGTAGATAAGGAAATGATTTTAGATTAATGATTTTATCTTCTTTTTTATTACTTAAAACTAAATCATCAATAGGTATAGTATCTATTTCATCCACTAAAGGATAAGGTACTAATTGTAAATGTTTATGAGGTTGAGAAGCTCCTGCTATTTTACCACCATTATAAAAACCTAAGCCATTTATTTGTTTTAAAACTATCCATAAAGCTGTAAAATCTTCAAGGGTTAAGATATTTTCTTGAGATTCAAATTCACGGGTAATAATTAATAAGTGATGGTTAACTACATTATATTTATTTAGAATTAATACATGATTTTCCTCAATATCCGCAATAAATAAATCTTTTTCGTAGGGTAAAAAAGGATTAAAATTTGAGTTAGATTCTTTCTGTTTTTCTTTTTGTTTTTTCTTAGCTTTATCTTTTTGATTTAAGTTATCTAAAATTCTCACAATAAATTTTATGTCATTTTCTTCCACAATTTGATATTTCGTCGCCATGGGATGTAAAACTTTTGTGGCTAAAGCTTTTTCCGTTACAGATGTTATTATTCTCCATAAATTGAGATTATTTTCACTCATAATTTATTCTTGATAATTTGACTAATATTTGATTCCTGTGTAAAATCATTTTACAGGATTAAAAGTGCGTGCAGTTTTCGGTGGAATAGGTAAATCGAAACGACAATGAAAGTCTTTTTGTACTTTATAACTTAAACGAGGAGATACTTGCTTAACTATTTGACTTAAAAGGCGATCGCCCGTATTCTGAATAATAGACATGGGCAATTTATAGATAAAATGAGGAAATCTGACTTTTACTTGTAAATTCAACTGCCAGTTAATTTTAGTAATAATTTCAGGCAGAGAGTTTTTTCCTTGTTGATGATAAACTTTTTCGATGCCGACAGAGGCTTGAGAAACAGGTATTGACTCTATATACATATCTGAAATATAGTTAACTTCGTATCCTTGATTATTAAATTCAGGATTTGTCACCGAATACATCGAATAATGTTTAGACTGTGGAGTAGTGAGTATTACAGTCATTTCTGGTTCAACATTGTAGCCAAAAGCGCCATAATTACCGATAATCAAAGTATAACCGTTTTCGCCGAAAGGTTTTGCTTTCATTGGTGAAGCGCATCGTACAAACCACCCTTGATGATCATTGAGATAATTTGCTACAGTATCTTCATCACTATACATCTCCATTATACCACTAAAAAGTGTCTTAAAGGCTACAGGTTCTTGTGGTGAAATTTCTAATTCTTCAGGAGTTAGAGAATCGTCAATGAAATTTTCTGGGGTGTTATTAGGAGGAATATTTGATTCTGACATAATTTGGCAGTTGACAGTTAGCAGTGGACAGTTAACAATTATCAGGCAATAGCTTTAAACAATAACGTTTATTTTTAGTTATATCTTAATTATTAATTATTCTTCATGAATTTTTCTTTACGCCAACGGTTAAATATTTCTCGCCTTGCCATTCAACATCCTTGGTTAACGATTAATTTTTGGATAGCGGTTAGTGTAGCAGGATTACTGGCTTTTTCTTCTCTTCAATATGCCTTATTTCCTGACGTGACTTTTCCTGTAGTGATTATTCGCGCTGGGGGAAATTTTGAGACTGCCATTGAAACAGAAACAAAATTAACAAATCCGTTGCAAAAACCTTTATTAAATCTTGAATCTATCGAAAATATCGTCTCTTCTACTTTCAAATCTGAAACCATAATTACTTCTCTTTTTTTTGCGGGAGATACTCTTGATTCGGCGACGAAAATTATTGAAAAAGCCATCGCTAATGTTGATTTGCCAGAAAATACAAAAATTGAAATTATCCCCTATAATCTCAATGAATCTTCAGCCATTAGTTATGTTTTAACTAGCGAGAAAAAAAGTTTAGCAGACATAGCGGAAATAGCCAATAACAAGATTATTCCAGCTTTAAAAAATATTGACGGTATTTTAAAGGTAAATATTTTGGGGTTAGATTTTCCTGAAGATGAAAAAATAACTCCTAGTTTTGTCAGTTTTAACGGTAAAGAAAGTTTAGGAATTTCTATTATTAAACGGGGAGATGGTAATACTTTAGAGGTAGTGAAATCCGTTGAGTCTGTCATGAAAAAATTGTCATCTTCCTTGAGTGAGATAACGATAAATGTGGCGCAAACCGAAGCAAATTATATCAAAGAAGCAACTCAGGCAACCATTGACACTCTTGTCTTAGCAATTATTTTGGCAGTATTAGTCATTTTTCCTTTTCTTGGTAATTTTACTGCTACTTTTATCACCGCTTTAGCCATTCCTATTTCTTTACTAGGCACTTTTATTGTCATGGCGATAGGTAATTTTAATTTAGAAACTATTACTTTATTAGCTTTAGCCTTAGTCATTGGTATTGTTGTGGATGATGCCATTGTGGATGTGGAAAATATTATGCGTCATCTCGAAAATGGCTACTCACCGAAAGAAGCAGCCATAAAAGGTAGCGATGAAATTGGCTTAACTGTATCAGCTTCCACTTTAACCATCGTCGCTGTTTTTTTACCCGTTGCCTTAACTAGCGGTAATGTTGGGCAATTTTTCAAGCCTTTTGGGTTAACGGTTTCCGCCGCCGTGATAATTTCTCTTTTAGTAGCGCGCACTTTATCTCCTGTGTTAGCGATGTTTTGGTTAAAAAGGAAAAACCACCAGCAAAACCTAGAAAATTCTTTAATGATGAATATTAGTCACAAAATAGTTAAACAATATAGTAACTTATTAATTTGGTCATTATCTCACCGTAAAATAGTTTTAATTGGCGCTTTAATCAGTTTTATCATCGGTATCGCTTTAATTCCCTTTATTCCTCAAGGTTTTATTCCTCAATTAGACAGAGCAGAATTTAATATTATTTATACCACCGAATTGCCGAAAATTCCTAGTGATTGGAATATTAATCAAAATCAGCAGGAAAAAAATTCCTCTATTAATCAAGATAACTCTAGCTTTAACTGGTTAGGAGAAATTAAAGAAAATCCCAATGGCTTTATTTTAAGACGCACTCGCCGCATAGGAGAAAAAATTGAGGAAGTAATTTTAGACATTCCCGAAATCGAGTCTATTTTTAATATTGTTGGTTTTCGAGGGCAACCAAATTTAGGTAAAATTTATATTAAGCTAAAAAGTGAGGGAAAAATTAATGCTTTTGAGGTACAAAATAAGATTAGAAAAACTTTACCCGTTATCAAAGGAGTAAATATCAGTGTAGAAGATATTAAATTTGTTGACACAGGAGATGAAAAACCTTTTTCTTTTCGTTTATTAGGAGATAATCTTACTTCTTTGAATCAAAGCGGGAATAAAGTTAAAGGAAAATTAGCAAATTTTTCAGCCTTAACAGATTTAACGATGTCACCCTCAGAAAATGCTACAGAAGAAAACAATAATATAAACATTATCGAACATTTTAACGGTAAAAGAGCTATAACTTTTTCGGCTAATTTAGGAAAAGATGAAGCCTTGGGAGATTTAACTACGGAAGTCAAGAAGAAAATTCAACCTCTTTTATCCTCTGATGTTACCCTTTCCCTTGGAGGAGATTCTGCAAGAATGGAAGAAATTGCCAGACAATTTGGCATCATTTTTGTTTTATCTATCAGCTTCATGTTATTATTACTTTGGGCATTATTTGGTAGTTTACTAGAACCCATCGTAGTAGCTTTATCATTACCCTTATCTATTGTTGGCGCAATGCTAGGATTACTCTTTACCCAAAGCGCCTTCGGTATGATTTCCCTGTTAGGAATAATTTTTTTATTAGGATTATTAGATAAAAATGCTTTATTGTTAGTGGATTACGCTAATCAATTGCGAAAAAAAGGAATGTCTCGTCAAGATGCAATTATAACCACGGGAATAACTAGATTGCGCCCAATTTTAATGACAACTTCTTCGACTATTTTAGGAATGTTACCCATTGCATTGGGGTGGGGTGTAGGTGCACAATTAAGACAACCAATGGCAGTGGCAATTATTGGCGGTTTATTAACCTCTACCATTTTATGCTTAATTTTTGTACCTGTTTTTTATACCATAGTGGAAGATTTATGGTTAAAAATTCAAGGCAAGTATAAAAATAACTAATAAGTAATACCTCTATAAGTTCTTGGTTTTACCTTATGTTTAGAGATAGTTTTTTCCTCGACAATTATTTCTTCCTCTATAGATTTATTGTTATTAACCACAACTCCTCTATAGGTTTTTATATCTTCCATTTCTTCTGAATGTTGTGCCGAAATTCGTCTATTACTATTACTTTTTTTGATAATTTCTACTCTATCTTCCCTAGAAGTATATTGAAAAAGATTATATTTATTTTCTACTGCAAATATTTCCCTATTACCATCTTTTTCCTTCATAGATGAATTTGTTTCTAACAATTCCCTACTATTTTCTGAGGATAAGGGTAAAGGAATATCATTTATTTTTTCTGTTTTATTTTCCCTAATCTCCCCAGAAACTGTTGATAAATATTCCGGTTTAATCTTTTCTTTCACTGCAATTTCTTCTTCCCATATAGTATAAGAATAATTAGTTTCAAGGATAAAACTTTCTTTTCCTATATCAAGAATTTCTTTGCAAATATTTAATGCTTTTTCTTTAAATTTTTTAGGTAAATCAGATTTACGATGAAAAGTTTTTCCAAAACAATTTATACTTAATGATCTTCTTATTTCCGAAGCTATAACCCCTTGATTTACCAAATCATCTAATAAAAGTATTTTCATCATTTAACCTCTGAGATAATATTATTAATTTTTTAGAGTAGCCAATGTTATTGAATTAGTAAGATGTTTAATGTTATTAAAAAGTTAAAACGATTATTCCGATAATGCTGTAGATAAACCTTTAATCTTTCTATCAGCACAAAATTTAAAACTTTATTACCATAGCTACATTTTAAGATAACTTAATCTGACAGTATGTTAAATCTAAATAAATTTAAAAACTGTAAATTAAAATACATATTATCTAATTAAATAACTAAAATATTTTTCAGATTTATTTTCTTGAGTTTTGATTAATATTCTCCATGTATCGCCTTTTGATTGTCGTTGTAAATCAATATTAAATGTATTGTTAATTATCTTTTTTTGAAATGAAGTTTTCTTGACTATAATTTGATATTTTCCTTCTAAATGATATGTAGGTAAATTAAAGATTAGATTAGGTTTTATTTGAATCACGTCGATTTTATTAATTTTTATCTCTGATTTTTCTGTATTTAGTTGACGACTCAAGTTACTATAACTTTTTTCTAAATTTAAAAGAATAGCTTTTTTAATTATCTCCCCATTTGGTGCAAATTCTAAAGGCGGTTGAGATGATGTACATCCGAAAGAAAATATTAAGATAAAGAGAAATAATAAAAGTCTATTAATCTTTTTTTTAAATAAGATTTGATTAACCATAAATATTAAAAGATAAAAGTAGTTAATTTTTACTTTCAATTTATCATAAGTAATGTAAAAGAGGTAGTAAAATTATTAAATAAATTAGTAATGACTTTTTTGCTTTGAGTATGGTAAATTATTAATTGAGAAAGAGAATTAAGAGATATAACATAATTAAATAATTGAAATTTTCTTTCTTAACCTATAAAATTTTCATGAATAACTATTTAACTTTCATCTTATTATTACTTTTCTATAAAATATGCTTGATAACTCACAAAAGTCGGATAAAAGCTTATCTATTCAAATAAAAATATCATTAAAAAGAACTATTCTTCAACTTGAAAAAGCTATAGAAATCATTAAAAATAATTCTATTGAAGATTTACCTAACTTAACCATAGTTGAAAATTTAGTCGATTCTAGTAATGCTTTAGTAGATTATTTACAACTAAAAAAAGCTAGTATTACTAATGAAAATGAAACAGGAAATAAATTACCCGAAAATAATGATATATCAGAAAATAATCCTGAGAATAAGACAATAAAAGGAAGAATCAAAACTAAAAGAAAATTTAATCTAAACTTAATCTTGATAATTCTTTTAATTATTAGTCTAATTACTAATATTATTATTTGGAATTTAAAGTCAAATAATTTAGTAATGCTGTCGAAAGAAGAAAAAATAATTGTTGAAGATAAAGAAACTTTGGTAACAAATAAAATGCCAACTATTGAAAATAATCATCTCTCCAAATTAGATACTCCTATAAATAATTATCCTGATGAAGAAATAAAAGTTGAGGAAGAAATTTCTCCAGAATCTAAAGAGATAGAGTCAAATTCAGAAAATAAAATAAATACAAATTTAGAAATAGATACCAACAATTTATCAGAAGACTCTAAAGTAGAAGAATTAAACTTAAATGTAACTCCAGAGCAATCTTTATTAACAAATATTGAAAATCAAATAACAAATATAACTAATAAATACGGAAATAAATTAATTCTTTATATAGAAGCAAATTTTAGCACAAATAACTTAGTAATTACCTTTAGTCAAGATTGGTATAAATTGACAGAAAATGAGCAAAATAATGTTGTTAATGATGTTTTTGATAAAGTTAAAAACCTTAATTTCTATAAGTTTAACATCAAAGATGCTAATAATAATTTATTAGCTCGTAACGCTGTTATTGGGAATAAAATTATTATTGTTAATAGAGGAAATTAATAATAGTTTAGTAAATTATTAAGAAGTTTTTAAAATTTTTATTAAACTAAATGACGATAAATATTAATAGGAATTCCTGTACGTTTTCTCACATCTAAAAGAGACTGATATTTTCCTTTTTTTTGCCTTTCAATAACAATTTTTAAAGCATTTTTTTCGTCAATATTTAAAGTCATTAATTCTTCCACAGAAAAAGAGTTTAATCTTCGCCAAGAAGTGTCAAATTCTTTATTGATATTATAACTAAAAACAATTAAAGGTTCGATACGTTTTAAAATATTTTCAGGAATACCAACGACTTCGGATAATTCATCAATATCTGTAAAGATATAACCTTCATGCCTTAAACAATCAATATCGTTAGCATAAATAATAGATAAACCTAACTGATAAATAATATCATCTTTTGAGCAAGTATTTATATCAACTTTTCCTCGACTTTCTGCCATTAATTGGGCAATTCTAGTAGAAGTAATTAATACGCCTTTAGGGGCAGTTTTGATGAGATAATTTTCCTTAATTTTAAAAGCGATAATAACTTGACTAATCCAAATTAAATTTACTAAAGTTGGTATTGCAGATGATAAAATAATTGAACTAAAAGTTAATCCACTACCTATATATAACCAGGAATTAGTTTTTGTTTTCCATCCTGCATAAACAATGGAAATACCGCCAAAAATAGGTAAAAATGACCACCATAACCAAGGAGGATTTTTGTCAAACCAATTATTTTGAGACATAATTAATTTTCTTTTTTATAGTTTATCTAAAAATTTTCGGCGTTTTTCTTCATATTCATCAGCAGTAATGATACCTTGATCATATAATTTTTTTAATTCACTTAAAGTTGTGAGACTATTACTTTGTGCGGCTGGAATAATATTAACATTATATTGAGCATTAAAAGCATTATCTGACATTAATAATAAGCCAATAAAATCAAAAATAGCAAGTAAAGCAGGAATAAATGTCCAGAAGAAAACTAAGTATAAAATTCCTGCAAAATTATTACCTAAATAAAATTTATGAATACCGAAAGTGCCTAGAAAAAAAGCTAAAATTATTGCGACTGATTTATTTTTTGCTTCCATGTTTTTATTCCTTTTATAATCTAAGTTAACAAGATAAAATATTTTTTATGATTGATTGATTTATTTACGAATAAAGTTACTATTTTTATGCTTAAAAGTTTTTAATTTTAATGAAAGAAAGTATAAACAAACTATTCCTGTTTGAATCTCTAAAATAAGCAGATAATGTTTGATAAAATAATTAACTTCCATAATAGAATTTAAGGAAAAAATAAGTAAACCTAAAATCAGAAAAGAAATTAATTGCCATTGCCGAGAATAAGAGAATAATGACTTTGATGATTTAATCATTTTCATAATCAATTTGATAAGGTTAATATTTTCTCTAATTATATTGTAATTAAAATATTAGCAACAACTCTGTTCGGGTGTAAAGATTTATAAAGTAATAGTTTATAATCAGTTATAATGATTCATGATCCATTACTGTAAGTGTTGTTTTCCGAATATGATTTCATGTCAAATTTAAAAGAGAATTATATAATTTTATTAGAGGAATTAAAATCTTTAAAGTCTTCTGAGATTAATTGTCATAAAATCACCAAAATAATAACTAAAAAAAATTGATGTTTAAGATTTTTAGGTAAAAAAAATAAAATATTAATAATTTAATTGGTTTATTTTTCCTTAAATATGATTTCTTTTACGCACTTGTTATTAATGATAGTTAAACTAAAAGATTGATATTTTTTATTTTCTTAAGAAAATTTATGATTGACTATTATATTATAATTTATCTTAATTATTCAGAACAAAATTATGGCAAAAAGTTATTTTATTAGTCGTAACAGTCAAGATTTAGACAAAATTTATCGTGCAACAATTTTATGGTTTAAAGGCAAACAATATGAAGTAGAAGGCACAGAAAAACAAGGAATTTATTTAATTCAAGCGGGAAAAACAAGTACAATTAGAACATTATTAGGCTCAAATTTAGCTTTTAAAATTTTAATTTATTTCTCTAATGATACCATAATTAAGAATCAAGAATTAGTGGTAGAAACTACTAGGGGAAAATGGATTCAAAATATTGCAGGTGCAGGTTTTGCTGGTATTTTTACGGGTGGTTTTACCGTTATGACTGGTATTGCTACGGCAGGATGGGGATTTTTATTAGAAAACGAGTTAATTTCTTACCTAGAAAATGAGCTTAATTTTCAAAGAATTACTACAGATATTTCTAACAAAAATAATCAAGATATTTCTGAAAACAATATTAACAATTCTTCTCCTATTAACTTAGATAAAAATTCAGAAGATACAAAAATTATCAATGAATTAGAAGAAGAAATTAATAAGTTAGAAATTGCCTTTACTGATGAAATTTTAACCGAAGCAGAATTTACAAGAAAAAAAGCGATTTTAGAAAGAAAAATTGATGACTATGAAATTAATTTAGTCATTGAAGATAAAATTAGTAAATTGCAATCTGCCTTTTCTCAAGGAATTTTAAATCAAGAGGAGTATGAAGAAAAAGTTAACCAAATTGAAGCCAATATGAGAGAAACAATTTTACAAGAAAGGCTGATACAACGAAATAAGACTAAAATTATTAAATTAAAAGAAGCCTTAAATAATGGGGTAATTACTAAAGAAGAATATCAGCGAAAAATTAGCAATTTATAATAGCTTTTTTTGTCTGAAATGGGGAAAAAGAATTAAGGATTAAGAAATTTGGATAACTATTTCCTATTCCTTATCTTCATCAGTAATATGGGTATAAGATTCTTAATTAAATACTAATGAATTCGCTATTAATTTGTTGTAAATCGAGGGGAAATTCCTGCCAAACTTTACCATCTAAGGCTAATTGTTCAATATAACTAGCTAATCTTAGCGCTTTTAAGGCTTGTTCACCACCCACAGAGGGTTTATTACCACCTCTAACACAACTGACAAAATGTTCTAATTCTGCGTGTAAAGGCTCTATATTACTTGTGTAAACTTTTTCGATTAAACCATCTTGACGATATAAAATTTGACCGTAATCAGTAGTATAATTAGCAGTAGTTTGACGATGAATTAAAATTTCGTTATTGAGAAAATCAGCTTCTGTTAAACTTTGCTTACAATGGGCAACAATACGGCGTATTTTACGATGAGTTACTTTACTGGCGGTAACGGTAGCAACAATACCATTAGCAAAATTAAGAGTTGCGGTGACATAGTCTAAATATTGTGATTCAGCCGCACGACTACCAGTCGCACTCAATTTAGTTACTGGTGATTCTGCTAATTCTAATAATAAATCTAAGTCATGGATCATTAAGTCTAACACGACAGATACATCATTAGCACGATCTGAATATGGACTCATGCGATGCGCTTCTAAGGCTAATAAATTCTCTGTTTTTAAGACTTTGCTTAATTCTTGGAAGGCTGGATTAAATCTTTCAATATGTCCTACTTGTAATATGCAATTAGTAGCGGCGGCAGCATTAACTAAAGACTCTGCTTCTGATATACTAGCTGCAATGGGTTTTTCAATTAAAACGTGTACTCCTGCATTTAAACAGTCTAAGCCAACTTGATGATGTAGTCTAGTGGGTGCTGCAATACAGACAGCATCGACATTAGGTAGCATTTCTAAGTAATTTTCAAAAAAATGGACTCGATATTTACTAGCAACATCTAAACCTTTTTCGACATTAACATCAGCAATACCTACTAATTCTACATCTTTAAGTAAACTTAACACCCTAGTGTGATGTTGCCCCATATTTCCCACTCCGATAACTCCCATTTTTAATGGCAGGTTATAATTTCTGGGAATAGGTAAATTACTTGACGATAATCTTTGATTTTTCATGTTATTTAACTCCTCGACACAAAATAATTTTATCTTTTTTAGGTATCTTTATTTACCTCAGATACTATCACAGTTAAACTAATCTGGAATAGATTATGAATGGTAATAAATAAATAAATTATGACAACTCCCCGTTTCCTTTTATCTCCCCGTTTCCTTTTTATCCCCTAATTATTAATTATTAATTGTAAAGGTTGCCAATGGACAATTTCATGGAATAAAGATTCATAACCTTTAATATTAGGATGCAATCCATCTTTAGACATTTGTGTCTTTCGCCAATATTCTCCCCTACTCATCCACATATCGAATAAGTCAAGATAGGGAATATTACGAGTTTCACAGGCTTGTTTTGTTACTTCTTTATAGTGATATTGATCTCGTAGATTATAATAAAGGCAGTCTAAAAAAGGCATTTTTTCTTCATCTACTGGTATCATCCCCACAAACATGACTGAACATAATTTTTGGGCTTGATCTAATAAACTATTAATATCTTCAGTAAACTTCTGATAATTAGTTAAATTTCTCCCTTGAATATGCCCTAAACGAGGAGTATCATTAACTCCCACTGATAAAATAATCAAGTCTGGATATTTATTTCTTAATTCCCCTCGATGACTAAATTCTTGGCATAAACGACTGTTAACTTGACTAATGCCGTCTCCTCGAATACCTAAGTTATACAATACATGATCTTGATCACTATTCATAAAATAACGGCGTAATCTTTCTACCCAGCCTCCGCCTTCGGTATCACCATAACCATAGATTAAACTATCACCTATGGCAATAATACGCAAAGGCTGAGATTTTTGTCGCTGATTATGGGGATTATCTAAAATTTGCATTTATATCAAATCTCGTAAAATCTTAACTTCTTCGGTGGGTGAATGCCATTTAATGGGATAAATATCCCCTACTTAACTGGCTACTAAATCCTGAGAAAATTGCTTGATGGCTTGTAATGCCACATCAAAAAGTTTTTGGGGGTTTAACTCTGGTTGAATTAATGTCCACAATCTTTGTACTTCTTTCGTGTGAAGTCTGTCATCTTCAATTAAAGCAGTAATTAGTTGACGGCGTAAATAATCCCCTTCTTCTGATACTAAAAATTGTATCCCTAATGTTGCTGTTGGTAATAAATCAAATTGCCGATCTGATTGTGCGATCGCAATCATATTTTCTAATCTTTCCCACTGAAACTTATCATTTTTAAATAATACTTCAATAAGACGTTTACGCATGGCGGGGGATTCTTCCGTTAATAAACGACGAGAAACATAAGGGAAAGACACTTCAACAATGCGAAAATCAGGATTAAGACTTAAGGCTAAACCTTCTTGAGTAACTAATGAGCGAATGATTAAAGCAAATTTCGCCGGTACTCTAAAAGGATATTCATACATCAATTCCGAAAAATCATCAGTGATAGTTTTAAAGTTAAAATCACCGACACTTTGTCCGATGGCACTACCTAAAACCTTTTCTAAGGCGGGTATAATGGGTGTTATATCAGTTTCTGGGGTTAAAAAGCCCAAATTGACAAAATCTTTAGCTAAAGCGGTATAATCACGGTTTATGAGTTGTACTACAGAAGATGCGATGGTTTCTTTAGTATCTTCGGCTAATTGATCCATCATGCCAAAATCAATATAAGCCATTCTACCATCAGCCATGGCGAATAAATTACCCGGGTGTGGATCTGCATGAAAGAAACCGTGTTCTAATAACTGTTTTAACCCTGAAGTTACGCCGATTCTAATAATTTCGCTAAAATCTAAACCAGCGGCTTGAATACCATCTAAATCGTTTAATTTATAACCATTAATCCACTCTAAAGTTAAGACATGATGACTGGTATAATGCCAATAAATACAAGGAACTTTTACTTCCTTATCTCCTAAGAAATTAGTAGCAAATTTTTCAGCGTTTCTTCCTTCATTAATATAATCAATTTCTTCAAATAATTTTATACCAAATTCATCAACAATTAACCCTAAATCATGACCTAAATTAAGGGGTAAAAAAGGAGCTACCCAACTAGAGGCTAAACGCATTAAATATAAATCTAAAGAAATAACAGGCAATAAATTTGGACGCTGAACTTTGACTGCTACTTCTTCTCCAGTGTGTAAAACAGCCTTATATACTTGTCCTAAACTAGCGGCAGCGATAGGATTACTAGAAATTTCTCGATAGGCTTCTTTTATTTTTAAATCTAATTCTCGTTCAATAATTTCAAAAGCAATTTCATTATCAAAAGGAGGTAATTGATCCTGTAATTTAATTAGTTCTTCTAAAAAATCTTTTCTAATTAAATCAGGACGAGTGGATAATGCTTGTCCAACTTTAATAAATGTAGGTCCTAATTTTGTCAAAATTTTTCTTAGTTTTTCTGCTCTTTTTAACTTATTTTTTTCTTCTTGTTTAAACCATTTATCTAGGGTTAATTGAATAATAAAAACACCAAAATAAATAATAATTTTTAAGCTACGAAATATGGCTAACCAAGGGCGATAACGATAATATTGAGCAATGACATTGGCATTATATTGAGCATCCCGTGTTTGGACATCTGATGAAGAATAATTCACGTTTTCTAATCAGGTTTTATATAAAAGTATTTTTAGATAGTCAGAAATAATTATAACTCTAAATAGTATATTAAAATTACCCACCGTTAGAAAATGAATATGAATAGGAATAATTACCAAGATCTTAACTCTGAAACCACAGGGAATACTATTCCCAAAGTCAATATTTTTACGATGTTACGATTAGGCTTATTTAATCTCGGTATTGGTTTAATTTCTGTGTTGACTTTAGCGGTATTAAATCGGGTAATGATTTCTGAGTTAGGTATTCCAGCTACTATCGCCGCAGGTACTTTAGCATTATCTCAGTTAGTTGCACCAACTCGTATTTGGTTAGGACAATTATCCGATAGTAAAAAATTATTTGGCTTACATCGTACTGGTTATGTACGTCTTGGAATTATGATGGCTGGATTATGTATATTTTTAGCGGTACAAATAGTCTGGCTATTAGGCAAAAATATCGAGATAAATAACGGTTGGCAATGGAATGTTTCGACAATTATCTTGAGTCTAAGTTTGGCTTTAATTTTTATTTTACAAGGTATTGCTATCGGTGCAAGTTCAACCCCTTTTACTGCTTTACTGGTGGATATATCTGACGAAGATAACCGCTCAAAAATAGTTGGTATAATTTGGTCAATGTTAATGGTTGGAATTGTTATTGGTGGTGTTACAGGTCAAGTTTTACTCAAAAATTTAGCCGTAGAAGAAGATAACACAATTTCCTTAAGTACTTTACAACCGCCCATCAATTCTATATTTATAATTGTCCCTTTGATTGTCATTTTCTTAACTTTCATTGCCACTTGGGGAGTAGAAAAAAAATACTCTCGTTATCGTTTACGCTCATCTTTTGTGGATAGAGAAGATGGTATCAGCTTAAAACGAGCATTAAAAATTCTTACTTCTTCCCGTCAAACAGGAATCTTTTTCTCTTTTTTAGTCATGATTACCATGAGTTTATTTATGCAAGAAGCAGTTTTAGAGCCTTATGGCGGAGAAATCTTTAAAATGAGTATTGGTGAAACGACTATGCTTAACTCTTTTTGGGGTATTGGTATTTTAATCGGTTATGGTACAACAGGATTTTTTGTCATTCCCCGTTTAGGGAAAACCAAAACCACTAAAATAGGCTGTATCTTAGTTGCTTTATCTTTTAGCTTGATTATTCTTTCTGGTTTAACTACCACCCCTGAAATATTACAAGGCTCTATGGTATTATTTGGTATCGCTGCTGGTATAACAACTATTGGTTCAATTAGTTTGATGTTAGATTTAACCATAGCAGAAACTGCTGGAACTTTTATTGGTGCATGGGGTTTAGCACAATCCATGTCACGAGGTATCGCCATCGCTATCGGTGGTTGGATTCTCGATGTGGCTAGATTTATGTTTAATAATGCTTGGTTTGCCTATAGTTTTGTCTTTTTCTGTGAAGCTCTTTTTATTATAGGTGCTATCGCTCTTTTAAATAAAGTTAATGTTCAAGAATTTCAAAATACCACCCGTCAAGCCACTGCCATGGTAATGGAAGCCGAACTTGATTAAAAAAGGAGGTATCAGGTTTTTAATCCCTTTACCCTTTACCCTTTACCCTTTACCCTTTACGAAACCTGAAATCAATAATTAATTCGATTATGTAAAATTTTAGTTAAATGGGTGTTATGGCTGAAAAAATTGTCATAAAAATGAGAACTATGTTAAGTTTAGTTAAGAAATGTTGTTACAATTGATCATAAGTAAAAAAAACAAAAGACAGAACAAGTTAACTACTTAATTCACTGTTAGATAAATAAATTTAGGAAAATATGAAATTATCTTGGCGTACAGTCCTATTATGGACAATACCATTTTTAGTAATCGGCTTTTTTGTGTGGCAGGGTAGTTTTGCCACTAACGTTAGTGATAATAACAATACCGCTAGTACTCGCATGACTTACGGTAGATTTTTAGAATATTTAGACAAAGGCAGAGTTAGCAGTGTTGATCTCTATGAAAATGGACGTACTGCTATTGTAGAAGCTATTGATCCCGAATTACATCAAGTACAAAGATTAAGAGTTGATTTACCCGGTACTTCTCCAGAGTTAATCACTAAATTGAGAGAATCTGGAATTAATTTTGATACTCATCCTCTACGGAATGAAGGTGCGATTTGGGGTATTTTAGGTAATTTAGTTTTTCCTGTACTATTGATTGGTTCTTTATTTTTCCTTTTCCGTCGCTCTAGTAATATGCCGGGTGGACCTGGACAAGCTATGAATTTCGGTAAATCTCGTGCTCGTTTTCAAATGGATGCTAAAACTGGTATTCAATTCGATGATGTAGCTGGTATTGAAGAAGCAAAAGAAGAATTAGAAGAAGTAGTTACTTTCTTGAAACAGCCCGAAAAATTTACGGCTATTGGTGCAAAAATTCCTAAAGGTGTTTTACTTGTAGGTCCTCCCGGAACTGGTAAAACCCTACTAGCTAAAGCCATTGCAGGAGAAGCTGGTGTACCTTTTTTCAGCATTTCTGGATCTGAATTTGTCGAAATGTTTGTGGGTGTTGGTGCTTCTCGTGTCAGAGATTTATTCAAAAAAGCTAAGGAAAATGCACCTTGTTTAATCTTTATTGATGAAATTGACGCAGTGGGAAGACAAAGAGGCGCAGGTATCGGCGGAGGAAATGATGAAAGAGAGCAAACTTTAAACCAATTATTAACAGAAATGGATGGTTTTGAAGGTAATACTGGTATCATCGTCATTGCCGCTACAAACCGTGCAGACGTCCTTGATTCAGCGTTAATGCGTCCGGGTCGTTTTGACCGTCAAGTTATGGTTGATCCCCCTGATTTTAAAGGTAGAATCGGTATTTTAGATGTTCATGCCCGTAACAAAAAAATCGCTTCTAGTGTTTCTCTTGAGGCCATCGCCCGTCGTACCCCCGGTTTTAGTGGAGCAGATTTAGCAAACTTACTCAATGAAGCAGCTATTTTAACCGCCCGTCGTCGTAAACCAGAAATCACCTTATCAGAAATTGATGCGGCGGTGGATCGTGTGGTAGCGGGTATGGAAGGCACTCCTTTAGTGGATAGCAAAAGTAAACGCTTAATTGCTTACCATGAAGTTGGTCATGCCATAGTCGGTACTTTAATTAAAGATCATGATCCAGTACAAAAAGTAACCTTAATTCCTCGTGGACAAGCTCAAGGTTTAACATGGTTTACCCCTAATGAAGAACAAGGATTAACCACCAAAGCACAGTTAATGGCAAGAATTGCTGGAGCAATGGGGGGAAGAGCCGCAGAAGAAGAAGTGTTCGGGGATGATGAAGTAACCACCGGTGCAGGAGGTGACTTACAACAAGTAACTGGTATGGCTCGTCAGATGGTAACACGTTTCGGCATGAGTGATTTAGGTCCACTTTCTTTGGAAAGTCAAGGAGGAGAAGTGTTTTTAGGCGGTGGTTTTATGAATCGTGCGGAATATTCAGAAGAAAGTGCTTCTCGTATTGACGCTCAGATTAAAATGTTAGCTGAACATGGTCATCAAATTGCCCGTCAAATTGTCCGAGACAATCGGGAAGTTATGGATCGTTTAGTTGACTTACTCATCGAAAAAGAAACCATTGACGGTGAGGAATTTCGTCAAATCGTAGCTGAATATACCACTGTACCTGAAAAAGAACAATTCGTACCTCAGCTATAGATGAAGCCATGACAATTAACAATTGACAACTCCTATCTCCTAATTTATGTTTTCATAGGTAAAGGATAAATCAGGCGAAATAAGATCACTTTATGGAAGATACAGAATTTATAATTAGGTTAATAATAGCCTTGTTATTAGGCTCAGGTTTAGGACTTGAACGTCAATGGCGACAAAGGATGGCAAGGTTATTAACTAATAGTTTAGTTTGTATTGGTGCTTGTTTATTTGTTATGCTTTCCATGATGATAGAAGGAGATAGTAGTCGTACTCGTGTTATTGCTCAAGTAGTTTCTGGTATTGGTTTTTTAGCTGGAGGTGTAATTTTACGAGAAGGAGCAAGTATTCGAGGTTTAAACACCGCTGCCACAATTTGGTGTACGGCGGCTGTTGGTGCTTTAACAGGTGCAGGGTTTATTTCTAAGGCTTTTATTGGCTCTCTGGTGGTTTTATTTGCCCACTTATTTTTAACTCCTTTAGGAGAAATAATTAATCAAATATCTTCAGAAGAGGAAGAATTAGAATTATGTTATTGTTGTTCGTTTATTTGTCATCATCAAGATGAATTGAAACTTCGAGCAATATTTCTTCGGTGTTTAAAAGAAAAGAATAATTTTGAAATTCGTTCGATACATAGTGAAAAATTAAGAGGAATGGTTATGGGAGTGAAAATACAAGCGGAAATAGTAGCAAAAACCTGTCAAGATCAAGAATTAGACCATATTATCAGCAATTTAAGTCTTGAACCAACAGTAATAAAAGCTACTTGGCAAACTATTTTTCAGAATTAGACATTGAGTACTATTTTTTTAAGGTACGACTAAAACAGGACAGGGTGCAAGATTAATTACTCGATTAGTAACGCTTTCCTCTGCGCCTTCGTGAGTCAACCCTAAACCTCGACAACCCATAATAATTAAATTTGCTTCTACTTCATCGGCTACGTCACAGATAGTAAAAGAAGGCATCCCTTCACGCTCAATAATTTCAGCAATAATATTTTCTTGAGCAAATAATTCTTTGGCACTATCTAATAATTTAGCGACATTTTCTTCATTACTCATCACAGAATCATCCTTTGCTGATTTTTTCACTACAGAGAGTAAAAATAGCTTACTATCATAGGTTTTAACAACATTACTGACAACGGCAACAGCATCTCTTGTTTCTCTATTTTGATCAATGGGAAAAAGAACTTTTTTAAACATAATACTTCAGAACAATGAACAGTTAACAATTAAACTTTATTTACATTTTTTATTACTATTTATTATTGCCTACTTGTTCAATTTTCATGGGGTATATTAATATATTTTATTATTTGTATTGCTTTTGTTGCTTTTAAAAATAATTTTACATATCGTTACACTTCGGGTAAAATCTCCAAAGAAGTAAAATTTTTTACCGATTTATTTTTAAAAATCTAATATATATAGGAAAATTTTGTCATGGCAAAAAAAAGCATTGCAAGTTTAACAAAGTCTGATTTAGAAGGAAAAAGAGTGTTAGTGCGTGTGGACTTTAACGTACCCATGGATAACGGACAAATCAGCGATGATACTCGTATTAAAGCCGCTTTACCTACTATTAATTATTTAAGTTCTAATGGTGCTAAAGTTATTTTATGTAGTCATATGGGTCGTCCTAAAGGTGAAGTTAAAGAAAGTTTACGTTTAACTTCTGTGGGTAATCGCTTATCAGAATTATTAGATAAAAAAGTTACTAAATTTGATGATTGTATCGGTGATGATGTCACAGAGGGAGTGAATGGGATGGCAAACGGTGATGTTGCTTTATTAGAAAATCTCCGTTTTTATAACGAAGAGGAAGCTAATAATCCTGAATTTGCACAAAAATTAGCAAGTAACGCTGATTTATACGTTAATGATGCTTTTGGTACTGCTCACCGTGCCCATGCTTCCACAGAAGGGGTTACTCATTATTTATCTCCCTCTGTAGCTGGTTTCTTGATCGAAAAAGAATTAGAATTTTTACAAAGTGCCATCGAAACTCCTAAACGTCCTTTAGTTGCAATCATTGGTGGTTCAAAAGTATCTAGTAAAATCGGTGTCATTGAAACCTTACTAGAAAAATGTGATAAATTAATCATCGGCGGTGGCATGATTTTTACTTTCTATAAAGCCCGTGGTTTAAGTGTTGGTAAGTCTTTAGTAGAAGAAGATAAACTAGAATTAGCTAAATCTTTGGAAGCCAAGGCAAAAGAAAGAGGAGTTGAATTTTTATTACCTACTGATGTAGTTTTAGCTGATAATTTTGCCCCTGATGCTAACGCTAAAACCGTTGATATTAATAGTATTCCCGATGGTTGGATGGGTTTAGATATTGGCCCTGATTCTGTTAAAACCTTCCAAAATGCCCTTGCTGACTGTCAAACGGTTATCTGGAATGGCCCTATGGGGGTATTTGAGTTTGAAAAATTCGCTCATGGTACAGATGCGATCGCTCATACTTTAGCAGATTTAACAGAGAAAGGCACTACTACTATTATCGGTGGTGGTGACTCCGTGGCGGCAGTAGAAAAAGTTGGCGTTGCCGAAAAAATGAGTCATATTTCTACTGGTGGAGGTGCTAGTTTAGAGTTACTTGAAGGTAAAATTTTACCCGGTATTGCGGCATTAGATGACTAATGATACAAGCCAAATTTTGATGATAAAATGATCTAAAAGTCCTCCATTATTGGGGGATTTAGACTTTATATCAAGATAAATATTCTTAAAATAAAAAGATAATTAAACCTCAGATTTAGCGGTAATAACTTCTACATAACGAAGGATTTTTTCTTTTATTTTAAACCCTTGACGAACAATTTTAGTGATAGTTTGATCTGGTATATCTTCTCTTATTTCTCGCTCAACTACTTGACAAATACTAAAATCAGGAATATCGCCATTAAAATCAATTTTTTCTACTTCCCTACGAGATAAAATAGTGAGTAATTTTTCCTGCATACTAGAGGTAAATTTTGGCAATCTTTTAAAGGCTTTAGGGTTAAAATTATCCTCTTGTAAATTATTATCTAAATAGTTAATTAAAAATTCTAAACTATCATAAATATCTAACATTTCTTCATATAATGCCTCGGCTTTTGCTTCATTTTCCTGTTGTTGAATTTTGACGGTTTGTTGTAATTTAGTTTTTTCCTTTAATAACTCTTGATTTTCCTGTAAAAGTTGATCTCTTTTCTCCTTAGTAATAAGTAAAATATTCTGATTATCCGATAAATTATCATCAATATCTACTGATTTTTTAGACTTATTATTACTAGAAATTAAGTTTTTCAAAAAGTTTAATGTTGTCATGATTTTATACTGTAAAAATAGATTGTAATAAAAAGTTACTTTACCATGGCTATTGACTATAAAATTTATTAGTTAGATTAAGAAAATAATTCTAATCCTAATTTTTTATCTGATTCAGAAATAGTTTCACTTTCTTTATAAGCAGTATCTAAACCATCAAATTCAGGTAATAATTTAATCAAGGGAATAGGCTCATTTAATGCTGATAAATCCTGTTTTTTAAACCTTTGAATTAAAGGTAAATTAGGACGTAAATAATCAGCAATTAACCTTTGTTGACTATCCATTAAATTTTTTCTAGCTTCTGCGATTTGCTTGGGATTATACCTTTTTTTCTTCATCGCCATAGCAAAGGCTTTCGTTATTTCCGCCGTAGATGCTGAAGGGGAAACTTCTAAAACATCGTAAGGATTTGGTGTTATATTTTCTTGATTAAACATAGTTAAATTTTTTAATTAAATAATATGTAAAGCCTTATATAATTCTCGAAAATCAGGCTCATAAGGACAAATTTCATAAGCCCATCTTCCTAATTGTTGTAAGGTTTCCCACTCTAAATCTTTAGTTTTTGCACCATTTAAAGCAATTTCAATAAAGATAGAAGCAACTAAATATTTTATTTCTTGATTTGATGAATGCTTAGCTTTTTTAACCGCATCTTCAAATCTATTTTGTTGTAAAAGTTGATCAAATTCTTCCGCTTCTTTACTATACTTTAATCTACTTAATAAGTCTAAAATTAAAGGATTATTTTGATCAATTTTTTGTACTTCTTTAAGTTGACTAATTGCTTGAGAAAAAGAGATTTTTTCATTAGCCACTTTATCAGAAATTTCTCTTGCTTTAAATTCCGCTAAATAACTAGCAGAAGATGAAGACTTTAATAGATTATACCAAAATTGAGCAAATTCTAAATGTTCATTAAAGTTCTCAATTTTTTGTCTTTGTTTTTCACATAACTGGTTAATTTCTTTTTGCCAATCATCATTATTATTGATCTCATTTTTAGCATTTTCTAAACTAATTGTTGCTTTTTTCCATGAGTTATGTTGTAAATGATAACAACCTTCATGATAATTAATCAGACTATAAGCTAGTTTTTCTATGTCAGAAGAAGGAGTTAAATTTGGTTTAATTGTTATCCCTCTTTCTACGTCATTTTTTAAACAAGCGGCAACGGTTAAACCCCAATCAGTAAATAATGTGCCTAATTGATTTATCGTTAAATTGATGTTTTTTAATTGGGATTTATGCTGTTGATAAAAAGCAGGAGTGATGAATAATTCTCTAATTTTTACTCCACTATTTGGCGGATTTCCCATTAACTCCATAGCTAACATTTCTCTCCGAAAAATATCCCTTAATTCATAATATTTATTCAAGTTACTATCTTTATATTTATCAATGGCATTTTCTACGATTTTGATTAATTCTTCTTTGGTTTTTTCATAGTCAATGTGATTACTACCTAACCAAACTATATTTTGTAAAATTGGATTTTGTTTAATATTTACTAATCCTGTCGCCCATACTGCTATCCATTTTTCTGTATAACTAGCATCTATTTGCACTTGATAATAAAGAGCGATGGCCATATTATGTAAAATGATGATATTAGGAGTATTTTTAAATTCCTCACTAAGTTGATTAATAATATTAACTAAGTTTTTAGATTGCCATAATTGAGACTCTAAAGCAGGTTGAATATGCTTAGATAAATTATGTTCAATATTTTCGTTATAACCGTATTTTTCTGTTAAATTTTGACAACAATTTTTCGCTTCTTCATAGTTTTTATCCGCTACTAAATTTTCGATATGTTGAATAATTTGTAAACGATTTCTCTGAATTAAAATTTTGAGAGATTCTTTTTGTTTATCTACTAAATCATGATTAATTTGTTTCCATTCTTTAGCGGTATTTTCCCACTCATTTTTTTGTAAATAACAAAATCCTCGTAAATAATTGCTTCTTTCTCCTGTCATTTTTGCTAGGCAAGATAAAGCAGAATTATAGTCATTTTCCTTGATATAAATTAAGGCTAAACGATAACGAGCTAAATCGAAACTATGCAAATGAGATAATGCTAATTGATATTGTTTTTTTGCTAAATTAAAGTTATCTATTTTCTCCGCTAATAATCCTTGTCTATATTCAGTTTTAGCATTAATAACTGTCTCTAATTTTTGTTTTAATTCCTCCCCATCTTGACGGCTAAATTTTTCTAAAACTAAATCTAATTGACTTTTGGCAATAATAAAATTACCTTCTCTAGCAATATGTTGAATTTGCTTTAAATTATTCTCATATTGAGTTTGCAATTGTGCTAAATTTTCATACTCTTTAATTTTTTTTGCTACAGTGACAACTTTATAAATTTTTTCTGCATTCAAAAGATAAGTTAAACCTTCTCGATAAAATCCTTTTTTACCTTGATTTTTACCTTCATTATATAAGGATTGAAATTGATTTCTGTGCTTAATTTTATCCTTTAAAATTTGTTCATTAACTACATATTCTGTCTCATCTAAAAGCTCGTTACATTTAGTAAAAGAATCTAAGGCTTGAGTAAGAATTGTACTGTCAAAAGGATCATTTTTATCTAAGGCAATAAATTCTTTTCCTTGACTAGCGAAAGATTCTCCTCTTTGCAGTCGCATTTTCCATGTCGTAAGCTGAGTATTAACGTTGTATAATAAGTCAGTTATAGCCATATCTCGTACTAATTGTTCACGCCAAGAGGGGTTTTCTTTCCATAAAGATTTAATTTCTTCTGCTAATTTTATTGCTTCTTTTAGTTTTTTTAATTGAGCGTATTCCTTTGCCTTACTAAATTTTTGTTGACTAATTTCTTTATTTTTAAAAATGGTTTGAGTTTTGCCGATAAAATCAAATAATCCCATATATTTTTACCTTTTTTACTAAATTATTTATTGACAAAATTCTGTCAAATTAGGAATTAAAATTACTTGCCCGACTTCTAAATTTTGCGGTGAATTAATACTAGGATTTGCTTCAGTGATTAAATGCCATGCGTTACCGTCACCATAAAAACGTAAACCTAACATATATAAAGAATCTCCTAATTTTATTTGATAATTAAAACCACCACACCATTTTAAATCTGGTTTTGATTCTTCTTTATTGACGGTAATAATAGGCTCTTGTTTATCTTGATTAATCGTATTTAGACTAGCTTGATAATTATTTTTTGCGATCAAATATCCTCCATAAATTCCTGCTATTATTGCTAATAATACTATGACTAAAACTATGTAAATTAATGATTTTTTAACAGGTTTTGATTCGGTTTTTGTGTCTAAAAAAGGTAATTCTTTTAACATCCGAATTGTGGATAAATCTGTCTCACAATTAGGGCAAATATTTGTTTCAATGTCTTGGCGATCGCACACAGGGCAAGTCAATTTTTGTCTCATAAAAACTCCATAATTTTGATCTTGTAGGGTGGGCATTGCCCACCAATAATTAATACTTAGGTATTTAGATGCGTAATTTCGCCCCCTGCCCCCAAGTTTGGGGGAGAATAAATAAAAGTCTGCAGAAAAGGGGATTTAGGGGCTTAACGGGTTAAACCAGTAGATACTACGCCCGTAGGTAAATCTTTTTCTAAATACTCTCGTATTTCTTCCATTAATTCTCGTAAAATTCTGTCAGCCGTTGTGCCATCACCCCGTTGCATGGCATCTAAAACATTAGCGAATTTATTTTCTAAAACCTTGCCATGCGCAGGTGCAATACGATTCGCTCTTCTGACTCCGAAACGAAGCATAATTAAAACATGAACTAAATCAGGTAAATTGTCATATTCTTGTTTCCCATCTTCTGCTAACTTTTGCATTGCCGAAAAATTGTTAGCATTAATGGCTTGTGTCATTGTAGTAACTAACCTTTTCAAACGACTTATTTGATCTTCGTGCATATAACTAACGCAATACTCAAGGGCAAAATCAAAATCATCTAAGTATTCTTGTATTTTGCCAAAATCTTTACAAGCTAACTTCTGTAACTCTTTAAGTTTTTCTTCTGCTACTTGAATGCGATCACGAAATGGCGCTGTGCGATCGCCTTGTAACGATGTATTATTTTGACGAATTTGATTTGAAGCTCGGACAATTTCACCAGCCAACTCATTAACATACTCAGCACCATATTCCGTTAAGCTACCATTATCATTAAGTTGAGCGATTAATTCTTCTACCTCTTGATTAATTTTTTCGTCTTGATTACCACGAGAAAAAGAGCCGCTTACACGAATAGCGTGATTATTTTTGAGACTGGCAGTCATGGTTAAAGCCGAATTTTCCTCATCTAACTCTATCATCACATCAACTTCCGTACCTTTAGGATAAGGTTTATCTAAAGCTAACCACATATCACCAATACGATCATCATAGTCATTATCGGTACGAACTTTTTTATCCAAATTAACCCCGATGGTTTCGACTTTATCAGGGCTAAAAAACTTAAAATGTATCAATTCTTGCCCATCACCAGAGGTTTTAAAAGTTTTGGTTTTTTGAATCGGTAAAACTTCACCCAGTTTAATCAATTCAAAACGAGGATCATCTACTAATTTGATACAATAATCACGAGATACCGTGCCGACAATTTCCGTAATGCCAGAAGAAACAATACCAGCACCTTCTGCCACTGCATACATCGGCCGTGGATGAATCACCACTTTATCACTACCAAAGGCTTTAATAACTTCCTGTTGCACTAAAGGAATTTGACTTGAACCACCCACCAACAATACAATATCGATCATATCTTCAGGATAATCAGAATATTTGATGGCATCTTGACAAATTTCGATACTACGCTTAACTAAAGGTAAAATCATCGCCTCAAATTCCACCCTTGTGATAGTCACATCGATAGGGATTGCCATACCAAACTCATCAAGGAGGGGAGTAGAAGGATTAATTTTTGCTTCGGTTTTACTACTCAAGTCAATTTTTGCCCTTTCTGTGGCAATTTTCAAATCCGCCTTAAACCGCACTTGCTGATAATAGGGCATTTTTTCGATTAAGCTATCAATATTATCTAACCCCTCCTCCTTCGCTACCTTTTGCTTAACTAACTCCCCTAATTTGTTATCAATATCATCTCCTCCTAACCACAAATCCCCAGCTTTTCCAGACTCAATAAAAGTGTTTCCTGAAGCAGTAATCAATGATGAGTCAAAAGTACCACCACCAAAATCATATACCAAGATAGTTTTAACATCATCACTATCAGCTTTAAAACCGTAGGAAATAGCGGCAGCAGTAGGCTCAGGTAATAAAATTGGTTTTCCTAACCCAGCTCTAATAGAAGCGTTTTCTGTGGCATAGCGTTGTTTATCGTTAAAATAGGCGGGAATAGTAATCACTGCCTTAGTAATTTTACCCGATTGTCCCATCTTTTCTTGATAAGTTTGGGCATTTTTGACAACTTGCTTGAGAATTTCTGCACTTATATCTTCAGGTTGATATTCTTTACCACCAAGCCATACCGAAAGACTATTTTCTGTGCCTTGAGTGGATTGAGTGATTTTATAACCAAAGTTTTTGAGTTGTTGTTGCACCACTTCATCACCGAAACCACGCCCCATTAAACGCTTGATAGAAATAATAACGTTTTCTGGATCTTGTTTTAACTGGTTATAGGCTTCTTTACCTACTATCAAATTAGTACCCGAAAATGCCACAATGGATCTCACTAACGCCCCGTCTTTACTATCATTGACTACTTGGGTTTGTGCAAATTTAAAAGCCGCCACAGAATTAGTTGTGCCTAAATCGATTCCTACAATATTACCCATAATTTTTATTAAATATTTAGTCTCTGTTTATATATCAGTAACGAATCATCAATTTATGCGCTTTTTCTCGAAAAATTTAAAGAAAAAATGCTAAAGGAATAAAAATGAAAAAGAAAATCATTTCAAACAAAAGAATACAAACATCAATAATGAGAATAGTAATTCTAATGATAATGTGCCGTATTCTTCTGGTATATAAGAGATACAGACTGGTATTTCTCCAGCCTCAACGGAATTAGTGTTAAAAATCATGATACTACCTGTTGCTAATGATAAACTCAGTAGTAGATTTCTCCCCCACTTTTCACACTGTCGGGAGTAATTAATTACTGGAGTTGAAGCTGAAAGTGTTATCGCATTATTCATAAGTGAATTTTTAATTTTTGATTTTCTATTTACTTATCAGTAACGAATCATCAATTTATGCACTTTTTGAGAAAAATTTTTTTTGGGTAATAACGATAAAGAAGAAAACCATTGAAACTAACTGAAAACTTCAAATTTTTGGTAATTGGTAATGCACAACTGAATAATCTATATATATTCTTCCATCTCAAAAATTTATTAATAAATAAATTGTGCCTAAATTTTCAAAGGTTATAAAAAGATAACAATTATGGTGGGCAATGTGCACACTACCGTTAACTAAATCGTATTAATATTTATGATGTACAGATATTGGCAGAATAAATATCTTCTTTTAGGAGGAGATAAAAATTCACAAAATAAGGATATACAGAAATCGATTAATCTTTGGGAGGAATATAAAAATGAAATTGAGAGATATTTCCGAGACATTTGAAAATGATTTACAAGATTCAGACTTTATTATCGGTTATTTAGAATTATCTTTAAATAAAGGATTACCTACTTTTTTAATGGCTTTAAGAGAAGTAATTCAAGCAAATGGAGGTATGAGTTTGATTTCTCACAAAACAGATTTAGGTAGAGAAAGTTTATATAAAACACTTTCTGAATCGGGAAATCCTCAGTTTGCAACTATCGATAAAATTCTTCACAGTTTAGGATTAAAATTAGCTATTACAATTTCTCATAATAATCCATAGTTATTTATAGTAGGGCGATGCACCGCCCACCATCAAAATTAAGATAAAATCTCAATTAATTTATTTTTAGCAATAGTTAAAGCCTCCTCAACTTTACTTGCATCTTTACCTCCAGCTTGGGCAAGATTTGGTTTACCACCGCCACCACCACCACAAATTTTAGCAATTTCACCGATAAATTTACCTGCTTGAAGTTGTTTTTCTTTATAAACTTTTTCACCAAAAGCTGCTACTAAATGTACGGACGAACGGCCGTTCGCCCCTTCACTTTCTTCAGGAATGGAGGCTAAAATTACTGCAGAATTACCTAATTTTTGTTGTAATTTTTCTCCTGCCGATTGCAAAGATTTAGCATCTAATGCTCCCATATTTGCGACTAAAATTTTAAATTCACCGACAGATTCCGCATCATTAATTAAGTTTTCCGACTTTAATAAAGCTAACTCTTGTTTAATATTTTCTAACTCTTTTTGAGTGGTTTTTAATTCACTTTGAAGATTGGAAAATCGATCAAAAATCTCCTCTGGTTTAACTTTTAATTTGTCGGATAATTGCTTAACGACTTCATCTCTCACTTTGAGATATTCTAAAACAGACGCACCTGCTACCGCTTCGATACGGCGGATACCAGAAGCAACCCCCGTCTCCGAGATAATCTTAAATAAGCCAATTTCTGCAGTATTATTAACATGAGTGCCTCCGCATAACTCCATCGAAACGCTAGGAATATTAATTACTCTGACTTCGCTACCATATTTCTCTCCAAACATGGCGATCGCACCTTTAGCTTTAGCATCTTCAATGCCCATAATACTAATATCTGTCGGATGAGATTCAGCTATCCAAGTGTTAATTAAATCTTCAACTTGTTGTAATTGTTGCTTAGTAATAGGTTGGGGAGAATTAAAGTCAAAACGTAACTTATCAAAGGATACCAAAGAACCTGCTTGAGAGATGCTTTCATCGACAACTTTTTTCAAAGCCGACTGTAACAAGTGGGTTGCGGTATGATTCGCCCTGACACGGTTACGACAAGCTTTATCGATAGTTGCGCGTAACTTTTGCCCAATTTGAATTGTACCTCTTTCCACTGTACCATAATGGACAAAAAAGCCCGACTCTTTCTGCACATCTTCGATGGATACTAACACATCTTCTCCGGCTAAATAGCCCTTATCGCCAATTTGTCCGCCAGATTCTGCATAAAATGGGGTTTTATTCAAAATTAACTGCACTTTACTACCTGATTCGGCTTTTTGTACCGATTTACCTTCAATTAATAACGCCTCGATGTGACTGATTAACTGATATTCACTATAGCCTAAAAATTCTGTGGGATGGATATGCTCTGCTAATTTATCTATGCTACCCTGTACAGTTAAATCAATGGTTTCATGGGCAGATTGAGAGCGGGTGCGTTGAGCTTCCATTTCTGCTTTAAAACCATACACATCAACGGTTAAACCCTCCTCCTCAGCGATTTCCTGAGTCAATTCGAGAGGGAAACCGAATGTATCATAAAGGGTAAAAGCATCCTCTCCCGAAATAGTACCACAGCCATCTTGGCTGTATTTTTCTTGATTTTTGAGCTTAATTATCAGCTCATTTAAGAGTTTTTCTCCTCTTTCAAGGGTTGCCAAGAAAGCCGATTCTTCCCGTTGCAACTCGGTTTTAATTACCTTTTCTCTTTCTCTAGTGTTGCTGTAAACTCCTTCTAATAGCTGTATTGCCGTTTCCGCTACCTCAGTGATAAAATTGCCATCGATACCGATTAAACGCCCGTGACGCACCACACGACGAATTAAACGTCTTAAAACATAACCACGCCCGATGTTAGATGCAGAAATACCATCAGCTATCATCTGTACGATCGATCGTACATGATCACCGATAACTTTCAAAGATACCTTAGTATTTTCCGAAGCAGTTTTATAGTCAATATTTGCCAACTTTGCCGCCGTAGCAATGATAGGGAAAATCAAGTCAGTTTCATAGTTATTAGGCACTTGTTGCAGAATTTGTGCCATTCTTTCTAACCCCATCCCCGTATCAATATTTTTGTTTTGCAGGGATGTTAAATTGCCGTCAGCGTCTCGGTTATACTGCATAAACACCAAGTTATAAAACTCGATGAAACGGGTATCGTCTTCCAAGTCGATATTATCATCCCCCAATTCTGGCTTAAAATCATAGTATAACTCCGAACAAGGACCACAAGGACCGGTTGCCCCCGATTTCCAGAAGTTATCTTCTTCTCCCATGCGGATAATGCGTTTTTCGGGGATTCCTATTTCATCTCTCCAGATAGCAAAAGCCTCATCATCTTCCCTAAACACACTGACAACGATTTTTTCGGGGGGTAATTTAAACACCTGCGTAGATAATTCCCAGCCCCATGCGATCGCTTGTGACTTAAAGTAATCACCGAAGCTAAAATTACCCAACATCTCGAAAAAGGTATGATGTCTAGCAGTGCGCCCTACGTTTTCAATATCGTTAGTACGAATGCACTTTTGCGAAGTGGTAGCACGGGGAAATTCAGAGGTTTTTTGTCCTAAGAAAATAGGCTTAAATGGAAGCATTCCTGCGATCGTCAGTAAAACAGTAGGATCTTCAGGCACTAATGAGGCACTAGGCAGGATTTTGTGTTGTTTTTGGGCGAAAAAGTTTAAAAATTTCTCTCTGATTTCGTTTCCTGTTAAAGAAGGAGGGATATTAGTCATAAAATATTATCAATAATGGTCTATCTCCTATTATTGCTGATTTTTGTTGCTATCATAAAAGCTAAAAGTTTGTAAATCAAGAAAATCTCATGATTAATGCCTAAAAAAATTCGAGAATTAAAGAGTTTATTGAAGAAAACAGGGTTTGTTTATCGTACTGCTAAAGGTAGTCATACTCGTTGGTATCATGAATTATTACCAGAAGATCCGATTACAATATCAGGAAATGATGGTGATGATGCTGAAAAATATTTAGAAAAACAAATTAACCAAAAATTAGCTAAATTAAAAAGAATAAAAGAGAATAAATAACTATGAATAAATTTAATTATACGATTACTATTCAATGGAGTGATGAGGATAGCTGTTTTGTAGTTTTTTTTCCTGATTTTAAAAATGAAATGCAACCTATTACTCACGGTGAAACCTATGAAGAAGCCTTAAAAAATGGGCAAGAAGTTTTAGAATTAATCATTGAAGAATATCAAGAAGATGGTAAAACTTTACCTCAACCTAAAACCTTTGTTTTTGCTTAAATTTTAGTCTTACATAAATGAAAATAGAATCTTTAAATAAAAAAGAGCTTGAAAATTATTGTCAAAAATATGGAATTACAATACAAGGAAAAAATACAAAACAACAATTAATAGAATTAATTAATGAGGATAAATTTAACAAAATTACTGATGCTATTAAACAAGGAAAACAACTAGAGTTGTTAATATCGCAAATTCATTTACTTTCGGAAGAATATGCTTCCCAATTAAAAATACAAATTGATTTAAGAAAAGAAGAAATGAAAAATGATAATACTTCCCATTATCTAATTTATAGAGTTTTGGGAATAACCAGTCAAGAAGGTCAAAAAATAGACGAATATCAAAATATTGGCAGGTTTTTATATAATTATGCTGGTTCTTTTTTAGAAGAGGTTGCTTCTTTATGTTTATTATTTAACAATCCTCAAGGAAGAAAAACTACTGTTAAAAATTCTTTTGGTACAAAACCGAAAACTTTTGAAATTGATTTTTTAGATGGCAATGACGCTATTGAGATTAAATGGAGAGATGCCAATACAGACGGAGATCATATCACGAAAGATCATACTCGTGTAAAAGCGATACAAAATAGTGGATATAAACCGATTAGAGTAATGTTTTATTATCCTCAAAGAGAACAAGCTATCAATATTCAACAAACTTTAGAAACGGTTTACAAGGGAGTCAATGGAGAATATTATGCTGGAGAAGAAGCATGGAATTTTATCAAAAATCGTACAGGATTTGATTTAAAACAGATTTTAATAGATATTGCAGATAAAAAAACACCAGACAAAAGTTAAATTATGGAAAAAATAATTAAAGGAAATTGTCTTGAAGAATTGAAAAAATTTGATTCAGAAATAGTAGATTTAATCTACTTAGATCCACCATTTTTTACTCAAAAAAAATATTCTTTAACAACCCGTGATAATTCTATTAATTATGAATTTGATGATGTTTGGCACAGTCTAAATGATTATCTATTAATGATGGAAAAATGTTTGATTGAATGTAAAAGAATATTAAAAAAAACTGGTAATATTTTTTTGCATTGTGATAAATCTGCCTCTCATCATTTAAGAGTTTTATTAGATAAAATATTTGGCTCTGATAATTTTAGGAGTGAAATCATTTGGTCTTATAAAAGATGGTCAAATTCTAAAAAAGGTTTACTTAACTCCCATCAAATTATTTATTTTTATTCCAAAACAGATAATTTTAAATTTAACATTATTTATACTGATTATTCTCCCACAACAAATGTTGATCAAATATGGCAATTAAGAGAAAAAAATACTTATGGTAAATCTGTATATAAAAAGGATAAAAATGGTAACATAATTTTAGCTCAAGAGAAAAAAGGCGTTCCTTTATCAGATGTTTGGGAAATACCTTTTTTAAATCCAAAAGCAAAGGAAAGAGTTGGTTATCCTACGCAAAAACCTGTTTTACTTTTACAACAAATTATTAGTATTTCTAGCGATGAAGGTGATTTAGTTTTAGATGCTTTTTGTGGTAGTGGTACAACTTGCGTCGCATCAAAGTCTTTAAGTCGTAGATTTATTGGTATTGATATATCGGAAGACGCGATCGAACTCACTAAAAAAAGATTAAATGAGATGATTATAACTAATTCTGAACTTTTGGAAAAAGGAAAAACAAGCTATATAGAAAAATCAGAAGATGAATTATTTTTATTAAAAAGTATTAATGCTATTCCTGTGCAAAGAAATAATGGCATTGATGGTTTTTTGAAAAGACAATTTAATGATAAACCTATACCTGTTAGAATACAAAAAAAAGATGAAACTTTAGAAGATGCGATCGAAGCTATTAATAATTCAGAACAAGCAAAAAAAAGTGCGTTAAAAATAGTTATTCAAACGAATAATTATCGCCAGTTATTCCCTTTAGAAGATAATAAAATTCTCATTATCAAATCATCTGAATTATTGATTCATGAAGAATTAAATAATATAAATATGATACCGTATAATAAATAAAAAAAGAAATTTACTTAAAATGATCAACAACAAAGATATTGAATATATGCGTCAAGCGATCGCCTTGATGCGAGAGGCCGGAGTTGTCAAGAAAACAGGTGGGGCATTTGGTACAGTTATAGTTAAAGATGGAGAGGTAATTGGGGCTTCTGGAAATAGTGTTTTACGGGATAATGATCCTACAGCCCATGCAGAAGTAAACGCTATTCGTCAGGCTTGTAAGAAACTAGGAACTGTTGATCTATCAGGTGCTGTTTTATATAGCAGTTGTGAATGTTGCCCTATGTGTTATGCAACAGCTTATTGGGCTAGAATTTCCAAAATTTACTACGCCGCTGGTTGGAGTGATTTTGCAGATCTTTTTGATGATGCTAATATTCAAGAAGATTTAGTTAAAGAATATAAAAATCGCTTACTCGCACCAGAGCAAATTCTTCAAGAAGAAGCACAGGCTGTTTGGGAAGAATTCAGAGAGCTTCCTGATGGTGCAAGATATTAAAATAAATATTTTCACTACCAAAAACTAATCGGAATGTGTCGGAAAATCTGTAACAGTATAAAAAGGGCAAGGAAAATGCTTGTTAATGCTAATAATTGCTCTTTTTTTGTGCCTTTACTTTCTAACCAATTTTGATAAATACGACTAATCCAAGGAACTGCAAACCAACCAGTTATGCCAACACTACAGAAATTACCAAAAAGCATCCATGTCGGAAAATCAATTAAAGATGGCTTTTTCAGAAGTAAATTAAATAGCATCACGGTGGGATAAAGTACCAATAAAACTAAAAGGTTAATTTTCCACACAGGAGAGGAGTTGTTAACACTTTTTTTTATCCAACGGGTATAACTCTCGAAATTTGCTTCCCCTTTAAATTGATAACCATTATTTTCTTCCCCATAAAGTAATTCTCGTCTTTCTTTACTATCAATCCAATTAATACAATTTTCTGGGGTATCGAATCGTAATATAGTTTCAAAAACAAGGGTTTCTCCCTCCTCCACTAATATAGGCAAATCTTCACTAATATAACCTTGATAATTTTTAGCCCGTGTCCTTAATTTTTCTTGAAATTGTAAGAAATTATTATAAGCTAAGGGATTAATTCTATGTATAAAACGATATTCAAAAAATTGATCAGATGGTTGAGGTAATGAGGAGAAAGAACTCATGATAAAAGATTGAATGGCAAAAGAAAACTTATAATTTGAGTCTATAACTAAAAAGTTTTAGATTACAACTTAAGCATAGTTTATCAGAGTTTTTCTTTTTCTGTAAGAGTGGATAAGTATAGTTCTATTGCCTCTTGAATATTAGCTTTTATTTCTTCTAAAGAATCCCCTTGACTTTGACAACCTTCTAATTGAGGGCAATAAGCATAATAGCCATATTCATCTTTCTCAATTATTGCACTTATTTGATAATATTTATTATTCATATGTTATTTTATTACAAACGTTTAAAAATTTTGCTTAATTATTATTCTAAAGATTTAAAAGCCTTTATCATTGCTGTTTCTCCACCCCATGCCCTTCTTACATTATTGGGATCAATAATTCGACAATTACCAAATATAATATTTTGTTGTAAACGCCATCCTTTCACATTAGCTATATTTGTCCAAAAAATATGACCTCCCATTGTTGGAGTAGGAATATTTGGCATTCCTCCAAGTTGTTCAACCAATCTACCAATACATTGAGGATCTTCTGCAATACGAGTCAATACTTTAATGGCTAAAACTGTTGTAATCATAACTTGAATATATTAGAAAGTAAATCATCTAATTTTAGATTGTTAACTATTTAAGTAACAATTTATGAACAAAAATTATATGAGCAATTCTAACAAAGATTTTAACCTAAAAATAATAGTACATTTAAAGATAGGCTAACTCAAATGATTAAATTAGAATTATATATCTTACAAAATCGAGAAAACAAGAGGTAAACTATTATGATAGCTATTATACCTATAGATACTGACAAAATTTTGGAAATGAAAAAAGGATTGTAAAAAAAATCGCCCTCCGAAAAAAAGAGCGATATTTAGATTTTTTTATGGTGAAAGAAAAGACAGAAAAATCAAATTTTGGACTTATTAAATCTTTTTCTATCTTCCCGATATAGATAAATTAACTAAAGAATAAAGTACCACTACTACCTGGTGCTAAATTAGCGGCGGTAAATCCAGTCGCATTATTTAATGTAGCTAATAAACTACCCGTACCAAATCCAGCATTTCCATCAACACCATCACTTAATCGTAATTGAGTGTTACTACCATTGACTCTGACATCAATATTATTAACACCGAGGAAAAAGAACTTATCATTAGCGATTTCAAATTGACCGACAGTATCACTGCCGTCTCCTAAAGTGTAAATGATTAAATCAGTCACTCCATCATTAAGCCCAACCGCTAAAGTATCATTTCCTAAACCACCTATAAGAGTATCGTTTCCTCCATTAGCAATTAGGTTATCATTTCCGGCAAGACCACTGAGAAGATTATCACTATTATTTCCTCTCATATCATTGTTGAGACTATTTCCTGTACCATTGATATTGTTAGTTCCTGATATTAAGAAATTTTCGATGTTATTGCCAAGAGTATAATTACTATTACGAATTCTTACTTGATCAATACCCTCGTTAAGGTTCTCAATAACAACTTTAGGTAAACCAGAAAGTAAGTAAATATCGTTACCTAGTCCACCAATAAGAGTATCGATACCTAAACCACCGTTAAGAATATTATCATTAGCATCTCCAGTAATACTGTCATTTCCAGCAGTACCAGTGACATTAGTGAAATTGATTATAGTGAAATTAGGATTACTTAATCCTGCACCATTAACAGTTAAGCTATTAGTACTTAAATTTACAGTGATACCAACTGCGGGATCTAAGGATAGAGAACCATCAATAGTATTGCTTTGACCCACTGCACCAATAATAGTTTCTACACCATTAAGGGTATCTTCTCCTAAACCACCACCTTTGGTTACTATTCCTAAAGGTTTCAGGGTAATTGCTTGTCCTAATGCACTATAATCTGCTGTGTCAGTACCAGTACCACCGATTAAACTATCATTTCCTGAACTACCGATGAGAGAATCATTACCAGCACCACCATCTAGGGTATTATCAGCGGTATCACCTTTAATAGTATCATCACCATCTGTACCAATAACATTGACAAAATTTTGAACAGTGAAAGGAGAAACAATAGCAGGTACACCTACAATGGTTAATGTTTCTGCGGTTAAATCTACGTTTACGGATACCCCCATACCAGCAGTTGAGTTATCAATGACATTCAATAATCCTGTTGCACCAATAATAGTTTCCACACCATTAAGGGTATCTTCTCCTAAACCACCATCTTTTGTTACTACTCCAGTGGGTTTAAGGGTAATTGCTTGTCCTAATGCACTATAATCTGCGATGTCAGTACCAGTACCACCAATTAAACTATCATTTCCTGAACTACCAATGAGAGAATCATTTCCATCTGCACCGTTAACACTATCGTTACCAGCACCACCATCTAGGGTATTGTCAGCGGTATCACCTTTAATAGTATCATCACCATCTGTACCAATAACATTGACGAAGTTTTGAACAGTGAAAGGAGAGACAATAGCAGGTACACCTACAATGGTTAATGTTTCTGCCGTTAAATCTACGTTTACGGATACCCCCATACCAGCAGTTGAGTTATCGATGACATTCAATAATCCTGTTGCACCAATAATAGTTTCCACACCATTAAGGGTATCTTCTCCTAAACCACCATCTTTTGTTACTACTCCAGTGGGTTTAAGGGTAATTGCTTGTCCTAATGCACTATAATCTGCTGTGTCAGTACCAGTACCACCGATTAAACTATCATTTCCTGAACTACCAATGAGAGAATCATTACCAGCACCACCATCTAGGGTATTATCAGCGGTATCACCTTTAATAGTATCATCACCATCTGTACCAATGACATTGACGAAGTTTTTGACGGTAAAATTAGGATTAACTAATCCAGCACCCACAACGGTTAATGTTTCTGCGGTTAAATCTACGTTTACTGATACCCCAACACCAGAGGTTGATACATCAATAATACTATTAGAACTTGTTGGTGCAATAATGCTTTCGACGGCAATTAATTGATCTGTACCACCAGCAGATTTAATGATTGTTCCTGTAGGTCCGAGGGTAATAAATCCGCCACTAGCAGAGTAATCCGCAATGTCGAAATCAGCACCACCGTTGAGGGTATCACTTAGACTATTTCCATCATTACGACCTACCAGTGTGTCATTTCCTGCACCGCCATCGACACTGTCATTACCGTTGTCTCCCAATAAACTATCATCACCGTCACCACCAAATAGGGTATCATTATCATTACCACCTTTGAGAGTATCACTCCCCGCATCTCCATTTATTACATCAGCACCTGTGTTACCATTGACACTGTCATTATCATCACCACCATTGATAGTGTCATTACCACTACTTCCTGCAATGGTATCATTCCCCCCTAAACCGTCAATTAGATCCGCATCAATAGTTCCATTCAGATTATCTGGACCTGCTGTTCCTGTTATTATCGCCATGTTAATTTTTTGATTTTTTAATTACTGATTTTCAGAATGATATTAACATAGTTATTTTGAAAAAAAACATTTTTTAATATTTATTTATATCAATTTTTTTTGATATATTATTTATGCTTATTAAATTTTTTTCTTCACTTTTACAAATTTAAGTTAGTTTTAAATATAGATATATAAAAATATGAGTATATAGCTTTTTATTTAAAAACAAATTAATGTTTATTGTTTAACTTATTTTTAAATTTTGATAAACTTATGAAAGTAAAAAAGATAGATAAATAATATAAGTTAAAAAAAATTTTTTAAATAGCCGAGTTTCAGTGAGTTTGAGTAATTAAATAACTTTCATCACAATGAAAACAGCTTATAAAAAGAATATTTTCAATTATAAAAACGGAGGGGGAGGGATTTGAACCCTCGAAGGTTTTGACACCTTAACAATTTTCGAGACTGCCGCATTCAACCACTCTGCCACCCCTCCTTGTCAAGTCTTCTATTATACTCAGTTATGGTTTTTCTGTCAAAATAGACTCTTTTAAAGAAAAAAATCATAAAAAAGGAGGCAAATTTGCCCCCATAGATTACCAATAAGAAGGAAAAATATTAGAAATACATTCCAGCTTCTTGTACTTTCTCGATTTGTTTTTTCTTAAGTACTAACAAAATCTGAGATAACATAATACCAGCTATAAACACTAATAACCATTGAATACGAGCAGGACTTTGTAACACAACTTCTGTATCTTTTTGTCCGAAACCACCCACATTAGGATCATTGGTTAAAGCCTCACCATTAGCTACTTGTTGCCCTTGAGCTACAATTAATTGAGGACCGGCAGGAATATCAATAGTACTTTCACTAGCATCATCAGCAGTGATAGCTACGGTATAACCTCCTCCTTCAACTTCAGTAATAGCAGAAACAGTACCAGCTACAGGAGCTTTAAAGACGTTATTATTACTAGGTAGTCCTGTAGGATATAATTGTCCACGTCCTCGGTTTGCTCCTAAGTGTACGGAGTATTTACCATAATGAATGTTAGAGTCAGTGGCTGGATCTGGAGATAATACAGGAAATACTATTTCTTCATAACCATCTCCAGGTAAAGGACCTACAATCACCCAATTGTCATGTTCTGCATTGTAAGTTTGAAAGTAAGCACCGTTAACTTTTTCTTTCAATTCTTCGGAAATGCGATCATCAGGAGCGATTTTGAAGCCATCAGGTAACATTAAAACTGCACCTACGTTTAAACCGCCTTTACTTCCGTCTCCTAAAACTTGTTGCGCATTATGATCATAAGGAATTTTGACCACTGCTTCAAATACGGTATTAGGCAACACAGATTGAGGAATTTCCACTTCTGCTGGTTTTGCGGCTAAATGGCAGTTGGCACAGACAATACGACCAGTTGCTTCACGAGGTGTTGCAGGGGCAGTTTCTTGCGCCCAAAAGGGATAAGCGTTAGCACTTTGAGGTAATAAAATGTCACTAGCTAAGAATAAACAAACACTAGCGATGGCAATTAAGATAATTTTATTTATTTTTTGCGCCATATTTGTTAAAAAAGAATGATCTCTCATGGATAGGTGTACAGTTATTGAATTTTTAATTACAACGGAAATAGAACATAAAAAATAATGTATAATTTGAACAGGATTTACTGTTGAAGTTCATTATTAATTATTTAAGCCCACCAAGGATTTGAGCCGTCACGGAAATCTGTTTCTTCCCAGTTGGTTAAGATAACTTTATCATCAGTAACATCTGCATGAGCTAAGGCTAAAGATAATGGTGCTGGACCACGAACTACTTTTCCTTCATTGTTATATTGTGAACCATGACAAGGACAAATAAATTTATCTTCTGCTGCATTCCAAGGCACAACACAACCTAAATGAGTACAAACGGCGTTGATACCATAAGATGCTATTGCTTTATCTTCTGTTACTACTAAGTAGGTAGGATCTCCTTTTAATCCTTGAGCTAAAGTGCGATCGCCAGGTTGATGAGTAGCTAAAAATGCACTAGCAACAATATCGTTACCGAGTTTGTCTTTAGCGGTTAAACCGCCACCAGCACTGCCGCTAGATTTAGGAATAAAGTAGCTAACTACGGGATATAAAGCACCTGCGGCTACTCCAGTGATAGTTCCAAAAGTCAGTAAGTTCATGAACTGACGACGTCCCATATCAGGAACATCAGGGTTTCCAGAAAATTGTGTCATAACAAAACGTTAATTATTTGATTGAATATTATGGTTATGGTTTTACAATAAACTCAAAAACCTTTATGCTAAACAAGGTTAATAAAAGTCATTATCTAATTATTACAAAAAATGAACCTTTTTTAGAATCATTCCATCACTTTAAGAGAAGAAAGACAGATTTAAACAAAACGGGAAGATTGATTACATTATTATCACACATTTTTTTATAAAAATAATTATGACAGGAAAAGAGTTAAAAGAACTAATTTTCAATAAGTGGGGATGTTCTTATGATGCTCAAGTCTTACGCATTAAGGATAAAATTTATTTTCAAGTAATGTGGAAGTATTTAGAACAAGCCTCCTTTCATTTTACCGAAACTGAATACTTTGATCATTTAGAAGAAGTGGCAAATTATCTCACGACTTGGGGAGTTATTGAGCAAGTGGAAACAGGTATTTTAGAAGCCAAAAACCGTCCTCGTTTGGGTAAAGCTGTTAGTATTTCTTTAGATTTAGGCGATCGCACATCCGAATGGATAATTTAATGATATAATTTCTAGTCAATTATTACTTTCAAGTAATCATAGTTCATCAAGTTTGAGATCTCAATCTTGTGTGGTTTTTTTGTCTTGAGTAATATGTTATAGCTCGTCTGGACTTAATCCAGTTAATTTGGCAATTCTAGTTAACATCTTTGGACCAATTTCTTCACCATCATGAAAGGCAAAAACTACATTATTCCAGCCTGATTTTTCCAGAATTTTATGAGATCCACTCTGACGTTTGATTGTCCAACCTTTATTTTGTAATGCTTTTAAAACTTGTTTAGCTTTAGTTCCAGACCATTTACTCATGAAGCTACAAAGGATAAATTGAGTTGATATTCTGGTATCTCTCTTTGTTCAAGTTGATCCGCTAAAACACGCAAGGCTAAGGCCTGAACTTTAGCTACTGCTTCGTCTTGAGTATTACCATAAACTAAGACTCCATGAAGTTCTATAATTTCTGCAATATAGCGTCCGTCTTCTTCTTCTTCTATTTCAATTGTGTAATTCATTATAATTATTAGTAATTGATTACGTTTCTAGGATAACGAAATTTAAACTTTTTGGAAAATATTTTCAGTTGTAGGCGATCGCATATCCCAATGGATAATTTAAAATTTGTGATTCCTGTAGAATGTAGGTTAGTTTAAAGAACATCAAACCCAAGGATTAAAGATAGTGATACATAAATTAGCTTTGGTAGAAATAAGAGGTAAAATGATTGTAAATCTCGATATTTAGCGATATGATGATTAATAAGAAGAAAACTCTCAATTACCATCAAAATTTATGGATATTAAATTAATTAACATCGGTTTTGGTAATATTGTTACGGCTAATCGAGTTATTGCTATTGTAAGTCCAGAATCAGCACCCATTAAACGAATTATCAGTGATGCTAGAGAAAAAGGACTGTTAATTGATGCAACCTACGGTAGAAGAACTCGATCTGTAATTATAACTGATTCTAGTCATGTTTTATTGTCAGCTATTCAACCTGAAACTGTGGGTAATCGCTTTATTAGTAATATTAGTAGTATAGAAAAATAATCAGTCATTAATTAGAATTATTGATCAATCACAGATTAAATAATTTTATGAATCAAAAAGGTAAGTTAGTTATAATTACTGGCCCTAGCGGTGTAGGTAAAGGTACGATAGTTAAATCTTTACTCGCAAAAAATCCGCAAATTTTTCTATCCATTTCCGCTACAACTCGCCTTCCTCGCACGGGAGAAATGGAGGGTAAAGACTATTATTTTTTGTCTCGTCTTCAATTTGAAGAAATGATTAACAAGGGTGAATTATTGGAGTGGGCGCAATATGCGGGAAACTATTATGGTACTCCCATTAAACCAGTATTAGAAAAAATTGAGCAGGGTAAGATTATTATTTTAGAAATTGAGGTTTTAGGGGCGAATCAAATTAAAAATAATTTTTCTAGTGCTACCAGAATTTTTATTCTACCTCCTTCCATCGAAGAATTAGAAAAACGTTTAAGAGAAAGAAATACAGATACAGAAGAAGTTATTATTAAGCGTTTGAATAAAGCTAAGGAAGAATTAGCGGTTAGTGATGAGTTTGATTATCAGATTATTAACGATAACTTGGATTTAGCTATCACAGAAATTGAAGAAAAAATCAATAATGTCATTTGAAGATAAGTTTTAGATAATGAAACTTTAGGCAAGGAAAAACGTCATAGGGATAGTATTAGTAAAATTACATAAAAATCATGAAAAATAAATCCTTAATTATTTCTTTAGCCTTATTAACTACATTTTCTTTCTATAGCTATATTAAACCGTCTCAAGCTGACATGAAAATGGAATCTGATAAACCAACAATGATAGAAAATATGGGAGATACCAGCGCTAATTCTTTAGATTGGAATGGTGTTTATCAAGGTATAATTCCTTGTGCTAGTTGTGAAGGAATCAAGACAACTCTAACTCTTAATGAAGATCTTTCTTATGTATTATCTACTCAATATTTAGGTAAAAGTGAGGAAGTATTTGAAGTTAAAGGTACTTTTAAATGGAATAAAGAAGGAAATACTATTACTTTAGATGGTGTAAAAGATGCACCAAATCAATTTTTTGTGGGGGAAAATACTTTAATTCAATTGGATGTGTCAGGTAATAGAATTAGTGGAGATTTAGCGGAAAAATATATGTTGAATAAAGTTAACAATCCAGAGGTAAGTATAGGTAATATCCGTTGGGAATTAGTAGAAATAATGGGTAAACCCGTAACGAAAAGTGAAACTCAAAAACAGGCAATTTTTATTACTTTTGACACAGAAAAAAATAGAGTTAATGGTTTTAGTGGCTGTAATAATTTTATGGGGGGTTTTGAGACAAAAGAAGGAAATAGAATTACTTTAACGCAAATGGCTTCAACCATGATGGCTTGTGAAAATATGGAAATGGAAATGACTTTTCTACAAACTTTACAACAAGTTGATAATTACGCTATGAAAGACAATGTTTTAAGTCTTAATCGCGCAAAGATGTCTCCTTTACTAAAATTTACGGCGGTAGATAAAGAAGTTTCAGGAGTAAATTAAAAGTTATTAATAAAACTTTACAATAATTCCTCTAACATGAAGCAATTTTAAGAGAAAATAATTACGGTATAATCTGAAATTCAAGGAAAATACCGATAAAAAATATTTATTTGAGAATTATGTTCAAAAAAGTTTTTTTAATGTTACTAGCAGGGATTATTTTTGCATGGCAGTCTTTTGCTGGTGTCGCAAATGCCCTTAGTTTAAATGAAGATATTCGCACAGTGCCTTTAAATGAAGATGGTGCTAAAATTACATTATCGAATCAAGAAGCCCAAGTTGGTTCAAGACTTTTTGTTGACAATTGCGCTCAATGTCATATTCAAGGTAAAACGAAAACTAATCCTAACGTTGGTTTAAGTAAAGAAGCCTTGGCTAATGCTATCCCCGCCAGAGATAATTTACTCGGCATGATAGATTATATTAAACATCCTACTTCTTATGATGGGGAAGAAGATCTTTCTCTTTATCATCTAAGCACAGAACGTCCTGATCTTTGGTCTGAAATCAGAAATTATACTGATGAAGATATTAAAGCTGTTGCTGGTTATATCTTAATTCAAACCAATGCTGATCCTAAATGGGGTAAACGTTCACTTATCGAACCGTAATCAATTACTAATTAACAATTATAATAGCAAAGCAAAGGGGAAGTTGCGACTTGATAAGTTGTATTTGAGAGTCTTGAATTTTCAAGCCAGAGAGTCATCTTCTGGGTTACAGCCCGAAAGTTCTGAAGGGAGAAAAGGGGAGTAATCCCCTCTACTTACCCGACTAAAAGGCGATTAATATTTCATAATAGATAAAAAGGTTTAATATCTTAGACTGATATGATTATAAATGGCAGTTTAACTATAGTTAATTTTTATTTTGGTGCATTTCTTCCCGAAATAACAGATAGTTTGTTTTCCACTCAGGGAATCATGGTAATGTTATTAGTGGCTTATGGTGGTGCGATGTGGATGTTTTTAACCAGTGCACCAAAAGTTTATACTGTGATGGTATCGGATATGAATATTGCTAAAGATTTTTATGAGGGTTTATTAGATTTACCCATAGCAGATATTCCCCTACATTATTACTATAACTATGAACAAAGTCTTGGAGCAACTTCTTTTGATCCGATTTATATGGGTTCAGGTTTTAATGATACAATGATTAAGCCCAATGATGGACTTTGGTATCAATTAAAGAAAAATACCCAGTTACATATTATTGGCGGTGCAAATTTAGGTTATAAAGATTGTCAGCGTCATGTTTGTTTTGATCGTCAATGTTTAGATACTTTACTATTAAGAGTACAATCTCGTCGTTTAAGATATAAAATTCGCACTGAAAATCCCCTCAACTTCCTTGTTAAAGATTATGATAATCGTGTTATTGAAATGGCGGAAGTAAACAATTAATTAGAAGATAGAAGATAGGAGTTAGGAGTTAGGAGTTAGGAGTTAGGAGTTAGGAGTTAGGAGTTAGGAGTTAGGAGTTAGGAGTTATCAACAATCAATTATCAACAATCAATTACTTATTTTGTCTCCTTTAGAATCTTTACAACAGGGTAGTTGGTTTAAGTTGATTTGCGGCGCAAGTTACCAACATTTACCCTCTATTCGTAATCTTGCCTTAGTTTATACCCTAGCTGGTGCAGATTGTCTTGATGTAGCAGCCGATAAAGCAGTTATTCATAGCGCCTGTGAAGGTATTAATATCGCCCAAAATTATCGTCAACAAGCTATTGCTTTTGGTTATAATTTCCACCATCATCCATTACTGATGATAAGTATAAATGACGGGGAAGATCCACATTTTCGCAAAGCCTATTTTAATTCTAATTTATGTCCGTCTGATTGCCATCGCCCTTGTGAAAAAATTTGCCCCGCAGAAGCGATAAAATTTAATAATCATCATCAAGGAATAATAGACGAATTATGTTATGGTTGTGGAAGATGTTTGCCCATTTGCCCTATTAATATTATTGATACTAAATCAACATTTATCAGTATAAAAGAAGTTTTACAATGGTTAGATATTTTGCCAATAAATGCTATAGAAATTCACACTCAAGAAGGACATTTTCAAGAATTTATCAAAGTTTGGAAAACTATAAAACCAAATTTATTCAAACTTAAATTAATATCTATTAGTTGTCCTTTTACTGAAAATGTAACGGAATATTTAACTCAAATATATAATTATATAAAACCCGTTAATATTCCTTTAATTTGGCAAACCGATGGCCGCCCTATGAGCGGTGATATTGGCACTGGTACAACTCATTTAACCATAAAATATGCTCAAAAAATGATTACTACAAATATTAAAGGATTTATCCAATTAGCAGGAGGCACAAATGAATATACTATAGCAAAATTAAAATCTTTAAATTTAATTTCTTTTCCCATTTCTGGAGTTGCTTATGGTAGTAAAGGCAGAAAAATAATTGCTGATATTCTAACTCAATTAGAAGAAATTTCTACTAATAATCAGCTAGAAGATTATCCAGAATTATTATGGCAAGGAGTTAGTAAAGCCTCTCAATTAATCTCTCCTTTAAAAATAACTAATCATTAGGTTTTAGTTTTCAGTTTTCAGCCGTCAGTTTTTAGCTTCTAGGTATAGTTAAGATTGACAAATTAATTTTTTCAACTTTTATTATTTATCATTGATTTAAAAATTACTATATGATTTATGATTTTGCCATTATTGGCGGTGGTATTGTAGGTTTATCAACTGCGATCGCCTTACAAAAAAAGTATCCCCATAGAAAAATAATTTTAATCGAAAAAGAAAGTAAATGTGCAGCGCATCAAACAGGACATAATAGTGGAGTTATTCACTCAGGAATTTATTATAAACCCGATAGTTATAAAGCAAAATTAACGACAAAAGGCAATGAAGAATTAGTCAAATTTTGTCAAGAATATAATATCAATCATGATGTTTGTGGAAAGTTAATTGTGGCTTGTAAAGAAAAAGAATTACCTTTACTAGAAAACCTTTATCAAAGAGGATTAGAAAACGGCATAAAAGTTAGTAAAATATCTAAAGAAGAAGCCCAAGAAATTGAGCCTTATTTAAGTTGTTTGGCAGCAATAAAAGTGCCAACAGCAGGAATTGTTGACTATAAACAAGTGGCTCAAAAATATGCAGAAATTTTTACTAAAAATGGTGGAGAGATTCAATTTAATACTAAAATAATTGACATTAAATCAGATAAAAAACAACAAATTTTAATCAGTAATGATGGGGAAATAAAAACCAAATTTTTGATTAATTGTGGTGGTTTATATAGCGATAAAATAGCTCAAATGGGGGGAGTTAATCCCAAAATGAAAATTATCCCTTTTCGAGGAGAATATTATGAATTAAAGCCCGAAAAATGTCATTTAGTCAAACATTTAATCTATCCTGTACCCAATCCAGATTTTCCTTTTTTAGGTGTACATTTTACTCGTTTAATTGATGGAAATATTCACGCAGGGCCAAATGCTGTATTAAGTTTAAAACGAGAAGGTTATAAAAAAACAGATTTTGACTGGAAAGAATTTACTGAAATTGTCACTTATGAAGGATTATGGAAATTAATCAGCAAGTATTATGCTGAAGGTATAGAAGAAATTATCCGCTCTTTTAGTAAAAATGCTTTTGTGAGTAGTTTGCAAACATTGATACCAGAAATAAAAGCCGATGACATTATAACTTCTCCTGCAGGAGTTAGAGCGCAAGCGCTTAAAAGTGATGGTAAGATGGTAGAGGATTTTTTAATTATACCCACAGAAAACGCCCTTCATGTATGTAATGCACCATCTCCTGCTGCTACGGCTTCTCTGGAAATTGGTAAAGCAATATGTCAACAGTTGCTAATTGAATAACAGAGGAAAGAGGAGTTAGGAATACTTTAGAAGTTAATTGATTTCACCCTGTTAACAGTAGATAGAAAGGAAATGGAGAATTAGGAAGAATATTAAGAGAATTAGGAAGAATATTAAATAGTCTATAAATTCATTATTTAAAACTTAAAACTGGATACTTTTTCCGCAGATTATATTTATTTGGCAGAGATTCCCATAAAACAAACTTCTTTTTTTTGGGTACAATTTATTTCAAAGTCCCATATATTCAAGATAGTTAGATAGTAAGACATCACCAAAAAACATTGTTGAAACTGCCCCTAACACTAAAAAAGGCCCAAATGGAATTTCTTGCCCTTTTTTGAGTAGTTTAAAAGTTATGGCACTAATACCGATAATACTACCATAAAGACAAGCCAAAAAACCTGTCATTAAAATACCTTGCCACCCTAACCATGATCCTATCATAGCAGCTAATTTAGGATCTCCTCCTCCCATGGCAACTTTTCCAAAAACTACGCTACCGATAATACGAATAATGTCAAACAACCAAATACCAATAACCGCACTTAAAATACTGATAAAAAGATATTGCAATGCACCTTGAATACCAATAACGGTAAAACCTAACCAAAATTGCCACAGTAAACCCACAACTAACCCTGACTGTGTAAGAGAATTTGGTAAAGTCATGGTATCAAAATCAATCATCCCTAAAGCAACTAACCAACTGAGAAAGATAACATAACCAACGCTTAACCATGTAAAACCAAATTGATGAAATACGGATACAAATAATAATCCTGTTGCTGCTTCAATCAGAGGATAACGAGGAGAAATAGGAGTATGACACCAACGACATTTACCTTGTAACCATAACCAACCAAAAACGGGGATATTTTCTGTTTTACCAAGGGGATGTAAACATTTTGGACATCGAGAAGGGGGATTTATTAAAGATATTTTCTCTGGTATCCTATATATTACCACGTTGAGAAAACTACCGATAGCCGCACCCCAAATAAAGATAATTAAATAGATTAAAAAGTTAGCCATAGATAATAAAGAATGAATAGTTAATAATAAATAGTTAATAATAAATAGTTAATAATGAATAGTTATTTTGTTTGTGTTTTTATAAAAAATTAACTGTTAATTGTTGTAGAGTGTTAAGAGTTTTTTTGGCTTCTTCGGCGTTATTGGCTAAACTGGCAAATTCAATAAATCTTTTTAATTCTTTTTTAATTAAATTACGTTCAATTTCCCATACTTCTCGTTCTAAAACTGGAGGTATCACAATCATATCAAATAAAGTAGCTTCTTTTTTACCTTCATGGGGGCGCAAAATTCTTCCTCGCCGTTGAATAAATTGTCGAGGATTACTACTACTAGCTAAAATTACCGCATTTTCAATCATAGGAATATCAATCCCTTCATCTAAGCAACGAATAGCGACAATACCTTGTAATTCTCCTGATACTAATTGCTGTTTTATTTTTTCTCTTTCTTCTAAAGGAGTTTCTGCGGTATATGTATTAACTCGATAATTTAATTCTTTGCCTAAAATTCTGGTTACTGCTTGTAACTGTCGCTCATTTTTGTTGGTATAGCCATCGCCGCAGTAAAATAAAGTAGCCTTCATGTCTAATCTCTCTGACATTAATTCTTTTAAGGCGATTAATTTATTATTAGCCGTGGCAATTAAACGAGATCTACGAATCAATAATGATCTAAGATTATGATTATCTTCAAGGTTATTATTTTGTGATAAACTCCAACCAATTTTTTTGGTTAATTTAGCATAATATAAGGCTTCAATATCTGTTAATTGTACTAAAATAGGATGATAATTATATTTAACTAAGGCTTGTTTTTTTATGGCATTAGCTAAGGTAAATTCTGGTTGTAAAACTTTGCCAAAATAATTAATTAAAAAATCTGTGCCTTCTTCATCAAAATGTCTTTCTGGAGTTGCGGATAAGGCTAACCTTAAACCAATGGTAACAGGTAAAGAGGATAATAAACGGGGCGCACCTAAATTATGTGCTTCGTCACCAATGATTAAAGTTTTTTCAGGGAAAAATGGTATTTGAGATTGAAAACCATCACTAATAAAGGTGGAATTAGTAGTAATAATAGAGATAAATTTTTGTTGATGATTATGAATATTATATAGTTGTAAAGAAAGCTCACTTTGCCAATTATTGATATTTTCAAAGGCTAAAATAGGTTGTAAATTAAATTTTATCATTTCTTCTGCCCACTGTAAAACCAGATGACGAAATGGACAAATTACTAATAAAACTTCCAAATTTATTTGTTGATATAATTCTGTGGTAATTCCCAAAGCGGTGATGGTTTTTCCGCTTCCTGTGGCCATTTTTAAAATGCCTCTACCTTTATTTTTAAACCAGTTAATTATGGCTTGTTTTTGATAATCTCTTAAAATTAGATTTTCTGGTAAAATAGGTACATTATCCGAAGATTTTTTATAGTAGTAATTTGCTTTTTTTTCAGCTAATTTATAACTATTTTTTTCTTGATAATTTTGAGCGATAATATCCCAATTAATTCTTTTATTAATCTCAATATTCATTAATCGTTAATAGTTGATAGTTAATAATTACTGATTATTCATTACTCATTAGATATAATTATAAAAGTAGAGACAAAATTAGTATAGTAAGAATGGAATTATCAGATTTAAAGAGAGATATTAGCATAATCACTTATCGCCTGAGTAAAACTCAGGAATATCTTTGACTTACCTAATCTTAAGGCACAAATCGCCGATTTAGAACAAGTGGCTTCGCAACCAGAATTTTGGGATATGGGAGATAAAGCGCAACAAACTTTACAACATTTAAACGATGTTAAGTCTAATTTAGAGCAATTTTATCACTGGGAAAGTAACAAAGAGGATACCAAAGCAATTATTGAATTGTTAGAATTAGAAGCAGACGAAGAATTATTTAAAGAAGCGCAAAAAAATATTCTTGATTTAACTCGTGATTTAGATAAATGGGAATTACAAAAGTTACTTAGTGCCACTTATGATCAAAAAGGTGCTATTCTAACTATTAATGCTGGTGCTGGTGGTACAGATGCTCAAGATTGGACACAAATGCTATTGAGAATGTACACTCGTTGGGCAGAAAAACAGAATTATCATGTCACCATAGCAGAAATTTCTCCCGGAGATGAGGCTGGAATTAAATCAGTAACTTTAGAGGTTGAAGGTAAATACGCTTATGGTTACTTGAAAGGCGAAAAAGGCACTCATCGATTAGTCAGAATTTCTCCTTTCAATGCCAATGGTAAAAGACAAACTAGCTTTGCAGGGGTTGATATAATGCCAAGTTTAGGGGAAGAAGCGATTAAGTTAGAGATTCCTGACAAAGATTTGGATATTTCCACTACTCGCGCTGGAGGAAAAGGAGGGCAAAATGTCAATAAAGTAGAAACCGCCGTGAGAATTGTTCATCTTCCGACGGGCATTGCTGTAAGATGTACTCAAGAGAGATCGCAATTACAAAATAAAGAGAAAGCCTTAGCTATACTAAAAGGTAAACTATTAATCGTCTTAGAAGAACAAAAAGCCAAAGAAATCGCTGAAATTCGAGGAGATATTGTCGAAGCAGCGTGGGGAAATCAAATTAGAAACTATGTTTTTCATCCTTATCAACTGGTGAAAGATTTACGCACAAATGTAGAAACAACGGCAGTTAATGATGTTTTAGATGGTGAATTAAATAACTTTATTGAGGCATATTTACGTCATAGTTAAAAAAAATTTAGGCTTTTCTATGATAAGTTATAACTCCATAAATTAAAGGATAGAGAAAGTAAAATGTCTAGTTAAATAACATCTTTTTCTCTAACTCCTGAAATAGCTGCTAAAATAATCCATCCTAAAAGATTTAATCTTAAATCAAAAATGCTAACGTCAAATAAATTAAAGACAATAAAACTTAGAAAAACCATGAGATAACTAAATAAAATAATACCTTGATCTTGACTAGATTTAAAACTAATTAATGTCATAATTCCTTGCCATGAAATTTTACCAATAATAAACATCATCAACAATAAATTAATTAAACCAGTTTCGGCACTAATCATTAAAAATAAGTTGTGAGGATGCCCTAAATAAGTTACTGTTTTTTCTTCGTATAAAATGCTAAAATTTCTTAATCCCCAACCAAAAAAAGGGCGTTGTGTAATCAAATCTAAACAAAAATGCCACTGAGTTGTTCTTAAGGTTGGCAATGGACGATCAGTGTACATTTGATCTGATAATCTTAGCCAAATAAAAGAAGGTACAATTTTTCTAAATAAATTTTGTGCGGGTAAGTTGCCAAAAGAAGCCCAATTAATTATTACTCCTCCTAAAGTTAAAAATTGTAAAATTAGATACCATCTTAGATAAATAGCAAAGCCAATAAAACTAATAAAAGTAATAATCCAACCATTACGAGAACTTGTTAAAATTAAGCCAATTAAGTTTATAATAACAGTAAAAATTAACCCTAAATCTATTTTATTAAATTTAGTTTTATGATGTCTATGAATTAACAAAGCTACGGTAAAAATTAAGGCAGTAGTTAAATATAAAGTCAAGGGATTAGCATGGGGAAAAACTGATGACATCCTACCTTCTGGAATACCATAAGCAATCAATCTCCATCCTGAAAGTTTAAAAAATAAATCAGGAGTTTGCCAACCTAATTTAACTTCTCCAATTCCTAAAAATACAATAATAACTGAGTTAAAAATAATCGGTAAAATTATAAAAAATAATTGATTATAATTAGTAATAATAGTTCTAATACCTAAAAACATGATAAAAAAAGGAAGAAAATGAATCATTCCTAACCATGCTTCACCAGAATTATGAGCAAAAATAGAGGAAATCATCATCAAAATAGTGACGGCAATTAGACTATAACTAAGATAGTTATTAATAATTATTTGATAGTTATTCCGCCATGTTTTATAGGTTAAAAATAATAAGATAAGAATACCGAAAAATGTTTGAAATGGTAATATTAAAAGACTAATAAATAATAGTTTTAACTCAAAATTCTCAGAGGTGTTATACTTTTTTAAAAACATTTATTTGATGATAATATTATCATGTAAAAGAATAATAATTAATGTGAATATACGAAGTATTATTATTAAATTTAGGCGTTTGATTATTTTTTTCTGCCTGTTTTGCTAACTGATTAAATGCAAACATTCCGATGATAGATAATAAAATAATACTAACTAAACCTGTAAAAACTTTATTATTTTGAACTCTTATTTTTTGTCTTCTTGATAAGATTTTACTAGGGGTTATTTCAGGATTTTTAGAAATAGTTGTTTCAAAAAAAATTTTGGCTTTTTCCTTATTTCTTCCTCCAGTAATGATAAAATCTAAAGTGTTTCCTTGAACATCTAATGCCCGATATAAATATTTTTTTCTTCCTTGCAACTTAAATGGTATTTGCACTATTCTCCAGCCTTTTCTACTCTTTCTTTCTGTTTCTCGAAATCTTTTGAGGGCTTTAGCTGAATATTCTTGTACTAAAAAATTGATTGTGCGAGGATCAATCTTGAAACCTCTTTGTTGCATAATTATTTTTAATTGAGAATAACTTAGTCGCTCTGTCACATACCATTGAATACATAGTAAAATGATCTCATCTTTAATTTGCTCCCAATGATCATGACTAGCATTCCTCATGTTCAATTTACCTCATTGATGCGGTTTTTTTGCTCATTATATAACCTCTAATCATACCATAATTTTAGATTTACAAATTTTATTATCATAACCGTTATCGATAAATTTATTTACCATTAATTATGATAATTAGTCAATTATATTGAAGAATATAAAATACCTAAAAAAGTTCAAATTTAATTATTAATTATATCTTTATTCTCTGCTTAAAAAAGAAAATTATCAAGACATTGAATATAAAGAAAAAACATAGCAAACATTAATTAACGATTACGACTGCCAAAAATAATTGTACCTAAACGAATCATTGTTGCACCAGCTTTAATAGCTAACAAATAATCTCCCGACATTCCCATAGATAATTGATTAAAATTTTTACCAAAATAATTATTATCAGATAGACAGACTTGTAAATCTCTTACTTTTTGAAATCCAGACAAAATATTATCATCACTCAAACCAAAAGGTAAAATAGCCATTAACCCTCGCAAATGTAAAAAACGAAGTTGTTGCAAGGTTACTAAATCTTGATATAATTGTTTAACACTCCATCCATATTTATTGTCATCGGGCAGAATTTTTACTTGTAAGCATACTTGAGGGGAAACAGTAATAATATTATTCTCTAAAGCCTGTTGAGCAAAAAAATCTAACTTTTGAGCTAGTTTAAGACTATCCACTGAATGAATCCAAGAAAAAGATTCTACTGCTTTTTTAGCTTTATTGGTTTGTAAATGTCCAATAAAATGCCAACAAATATCTGCTAAATCTTGTAACTCTTCTTGTTTCTTTAAAGCCTCTTGAAGTTTATTCTCCGCAAAATCTCTAATACCACAAGCATAAGCAACTCTCATCCCATCTACAGAAACAGTTTTTGTTACCGCTATCAAACTGACAGACGCAGGAAGTGTCTCTTTAATTTGTTGTATTTTATGGATAATATCAGTGCTCATTAAAATTTTTAGATTTGAAACCTCGTACTTCAGAATGATTTGATAAATAGAAGAGTGTTAATGAAACGTACTTTGATAAAGTTCATTAACTTGTCTATAAATATCCCATTCACCATTTCCCCTAAGATAGCGCAATTTGCTTTCTATTAATAGCCTTGCTTCTGTGCGACTTAAAGGCTCAAAAACAACTTGTTGTGGTTTAATTACGACTTTAAAGAAAAGACGTTGAGCGTATAATGTTGTAAATAATTCCTCATTTTTTTCTATAATACACAAACGATAAAGAAGGCCAAAATTCGGATGATTTATATATGTTTCTGTACTCATTAAACTTATGGAATGATGCTAATATTGGTTTTAGCAAAGATAATCTTTGATTGTATCCTTTCTTTTGCAATAATTCTATGTTTTAAGCTGAAATTATCTAACTAATCAGTAAATTAACGGTTGCATTTAGAAAAACTAAAGGTTATGATGGTTTTAGAAATAATAAAAAGTTTTATGGGAGTCTTCTTTATTAATGGATCAAATAGAGAAAGTGATTGAAAAACTAAAAGAGTGGACTCAAAAATTAATTGAGGCTTTACTAGGACCACAATCTGAACCTGAACCTGAGTTAATTCCTATTCCTGTAAGGGATCGTGGTCGATATTAAATCTAAATTTATTGTTGATTTTAATACAGAGTTTTTCCTTTGTCAAATTTTAGTATATTAGTATTAAACGGGCCTAATCTCAATCTTTTAGGTCAAAGAGAACCGACTATTTATGGACATCGAACTCTTGATGATATTAACACAATGTTAGAGCAAGAAGCTGTCAAATTAAATGTTAAGTTATCTTGCTTCCAATCTAATCATGAGGGTGTCTTGGTTGATTATATCCATCAATCATTCAATAATTATCAAGGAATTCTCATTAATGCTGGTGCTTATACTCACACAAGTGTGGCCATCCGAGATGCTTTATCTGGGGTGGCTATTCCTGTGGTAGAAGTTCATTTAAGTAATATTTATCGCCGAGAAGATTTCCGACATCATTCTTATATAGCTGACATTGCCGTTGGTCAAATTAGCGGTTTTGGAGCGGAAAGTTATCGTTTAGGATTACATGGGTTAGTTAATCATTTACAATCAACTTTCAGAAAATAGTTTTTGCTTGGGTGAATGTTTTTCACCCTTCATTAATGGTGATTAGTTAATACTTAAAATCCATGTACCGACATTTAATCTTAAGGGTATTTGTCCGGGGGTTAAAATTTGTGCTTGAAAATAAAAAGTACCGCCTGGGTCTGGATTTTTGACGTTAGAAAAAACTAATTCAACTTTGTTACTTTCGAGTAAAGGATCTTGTAAATCAATTTCAATAATACGACTTTCTTTATCCCAAACGATTTCTCTAATGGGTAATTTTTTATCTTTAACTCGGACTTCCATGGATTCTGTATCAAATTTACCGCTAAAATATTCGGGGTAACTGATGAAAAACTTGGCTACTCCTTGATTAATTTTTTTACCCGGTATTCTGAGACGATAACGATCCCATCCTCCAGCTTTACCGCCAAAATCAAGACGATAATTTAATATATCTTTATTATCCACGCCACTAAAAATAGTTAAACCGGGGTTACTTTGGGCAAAAACTAAATGAGGTAAACCAGTAATTAAAGATGTTGTTAATAACAAAGTTGTCAAAAAAGGTTTATGGATGACTTTTAATAAATTCATGATATTTGACTATAAGATTAAATATGGTGTGCAATTCGTTTTTCTTTACTGTAGCAAACTGTACCCTATGACTGAAAAAAGTGCTAGTTTTGTTCCCTTATTTCTTGTCAATAATGGGGATAGATCTATAACTGATGTGATAGAATAATTTTAAATTAGTACATTCATACATAAAATCATGACTTTAAATATAGTACATTTAGTAGGACGAACTGGTACAGATCCCGAAATTCGTTATTTTGATTCAGGAAAGGTAAAATGTCGTCTTACTCTTGCTGTTAACCGAATTAATAAAAAAGAGGATAAGCCAGACTGGTTTGAATTAGAGATTTGGGGTAAAACCGCCGAAGTTGCAGCTAATTATGCCAAAAAAGGTACTTTAATCGGCATTCAAGGTTCTTTAAAAATTGATACTTGGAGCGATCGCAATAGTGGTGAGAAACGCTCAAAACCAGTGATAAACGTAGATAAACTGGATTTATTAGGCTCAAAACGGGACGGTGAAAATTATAACAATAATAATAGTGATGAAAACTTTTAAAAGTTAAGACAAAATTGTTTTTAAAGCATTTGTAGTCAAAAATCACAAGTTGCAAAAAAAATGTTTCGCCCTCTTATTATTAAGTAATTAAACTTAACCGATTATGAGATAATAAGAGTGTTTTCTGTTTTGATAAATAGTCTAAGGTGAATAACAACATTCATGATCTTAAATCAAAAAGAAATTTAAGCAGAAAAATTATCCTGTATTAGATAAATTTAAGTAGATAAATACTATTTAAAACTTATTTCACTTTTTGTCATCATCAAAATTTTTAGAAATAAAAGTTCAAAAGTGTAAATTTCTAGTCATAATACTAGACAATAAGTTGATTAACTAAATAGATCATGATTTTGCAAAAAGCAAGAAAGTGACTGTTAATTATAAATGGTGTGATGTGAAGGAGTAAAAATGACTGCAAATAGCCAACTTGTATCTGTAAAGGTAATGGAAAGTTTGGCAAGACGAGGCTTAATTAGCTTTTCTCGTCAGCCTAACAAACAAAAAATTAGAATCACCAGACAATTTTATAAACGTACTTTTGATATTGTTTTTTCTGCCTCTGTGTTAGTACTTTTTTCGCCATTGTATGTTATATTATCCCTATTAATAGCAATTAGTTCTCCAGGCCCTATTTTTTATCAACAAGAACGTGTAGGGAAAAACTTTAAACATTTTAAGTGTTTGAAATTTAGGACAATGATTGTTAATGCAGACCAAGTTTTAGAAGATATGTTGGCGAAATGTCCCGAAAAACGTCAAGAATTTGAAGATAATTTTAAACTCAAAAATGATCCTCGTATTACTTGGATTGGTAAATTTTTACGCATTACCAGCTTAGATGAATTTCCCCAATTTTTAAATGTTTTAAAGGGTGATATGAGCGTTATTGGCCCTCGTCCTCTTGTGCCTGACGAATTACATAAGTATGGCAATAAAATGGATCGAGTTTTGACAATTAAGCCTGGTATTACTGGCTTATGGCAAGTTTCGGGAAGAAATGATATTCCTTATCCTCAAAGAGTACTTATCGATGTTTATTATGTTAATCATCATAATTGGTTTTTAGATATTTGGATTATTCTTAAAACCATTGGAGTTGTAATTTTTCCTGAAAATAATGGAGCATATTAATTCGTAATTGTCAATTAAAATAAAGTATGATAAATTCTCGATTTAAAAAATTAATTTCTTACTTAAAACCTCATCTTGATAAGTTATATTGGGGAACATCTGCTTTATTTGTTGTCAATATTATTGGGGTTTATATTCCTTGGCTAATTCGCAATATTTTTGATGATTTACAGGAAAATTTTGCTTATAAAACTCTGATGGGATATGTTATTCTTTTATTTATTTTAGCTTGTATAATGTGGGCTATTCGGATGTTTTCTCGTGTCATAATTTTTGGCATTGGGCGACAGGTAGAAGTAGATTTAAAACAAAGAATTTTTGATCAATTATTAAAGTTAGAGCCTTCTTATTTTAGTGTTAACAATTCAGGAGATTTAATTAACCGTGCCACCAGTGATGTTGATAATATTCGTCGTTTAGTTGGCTTTGCTATTCTTAGTTTAATTAATATTATTTTTGCCTATGGTTTAACTTTACCTGCGATGCTATTTATTAATGTTAAATTAAGTTTAATGGCTTTAGCGATTTATCCTTTAATGTTGTTTACAGTACAGTTATTTAGCGATAAATTAAGGGAAGATCAACTAGAAGTACAAGAAAAGCTATCTGATATTAGTGAGTTAATTCAAGAAGATATGAGTGGTATTTCTTTAATTAAAATTTACGCTCAAGAAGAGAATGAAAAAAGAGCTTTTGCTAATAAAAATAAAGGGTTATTAAAAGCTAATTTAAGTCTAGCACAAACCAGAAATTTATTGTTTCCTATAATCGGCGGTATTGCTAATATTAGTTTATTAGTTTTACTGTGGTTTGGCACTAAGGAAATTGAAAAAAATGTGATTACTGTAGGGGATTTTATTGCCTTAATTATCTATGTTGAAAGGTTAGTTTTTCCTACTGCTTTACTTGGTTTTACCATTACTACTTATCAACGAGGTGAAGTTAGTATAGATCGTATTGAAGCTATTACGCAAGTTGAGCCTAAAATTCAAAATAATTCCTCTTCTGTTTCTTTTCCCGTAGAAAAAATTAAAGGAGAAATTACCGCCGTTAACCTTAATTATAGTTATCCCAATACCCAAGATATTGCTTTAAATAATCTCAATTTTACTATTAATGGTGGTGAAACCGTAGCTATTGTCGGTTTAATTGGTGCAGGAAAATCTACTTTAGCTAACGCTATTCCTCGTTTATTAGAAATTTCATCAGGGCAATTATTTTTAGATGGTATTGATATTACTACTATTAATTTAACAGATTTGCGCAAGGCGATCGCTTATGTGCCACAGGAAAGTTTTTTGTTTTCCACCACCATTAAAAAGAATATTGCCTATAGCGATGGAGTAGGAGAAATGATAGAAGTTGAATATGCAGCGAAACAAGCTCAAATTCATCCAGAAATTATGACTTTTCCGCAAAAATATGATACATTAGTGGGAGAACGAGGTATATCTCTTTCTGGTGGACAAAGACAACGTAGTTCTTTAGCTAGAGCGTTATTTGCAGATGCACCTATTCTCATTTTAGATGATGCACTTTCGAGTGTCGATAATAAAACAGCTACTCAAATTCTGGAAAACCTGAAACAAGAAAAAGGAAAAACAGTTATTTTCATTACTCATCAACTATCGGCGGTGCAAAATGCGGATCGTATTTTAGTCATGGAAGCTGGTAAAATAGTTCAATCAGGTACTCATCAAGAGTTGTTTTATCAAGAAGGTTTATATAAATCTTTATGGCAACAACATCAATTGCAAGAAATTTTAAATTAATTGCGTTTTGCTGAAAAATTATTAAGTATCAAGTGTTAGGTTTTATGTATAAAATATAAATACAAAAAATATTGAATAAAAATCACCTTTATCAAGATATTATAGAAAGTAAAAATTTTTGATTTTAATAGTCTTTTGATTCTTATGGGCAAACCCTAATTAAAGTCTAATAGTTAACTAATTTTTCAGAATAAGTCGAGTTTGTTTACAGTCTAATTCTATTTGATATTTTAGCTCATCTAAAGAAGAAAATTTGTTTTCAGGGCGCAAAAATTTAACTAATTTTACGATAAGATTTTTATGGTATAAATTTTCATGGTAATCTAATAAATGAACTTCAATAGAAAGATGATTTCCGTCAATAGTTGGGCGTGTACCAATATTCATTACACCTTGTAAATTAGATAATAAAGAATCATTTTCTACATCAACTTTAACAGCATAAACGCCATTTTTAGGTAAAAATTTTTCATCGGGAATCATTAAATTAGCTGTAGGAAAACCTATCTTTCTACCTAATTTTTGCCCTTCAATTACTTCCCCAATAATCTGATATTCTCTTCCTAACATTTGATTCGCTAATTCAGGCTTTCCATCTCTTAAATTTTGCCTAATATATGAACTACTAATCTTAATAGATTCTCCTTCAATAGTCAAATTTTGTTCTTTTGTTATACTAACTTTAATATTATATTTACTCCCTAAAGTTTGCAAATATTTGGCATTTCCTTGTCTTTGGTAACCGAAACAAAAATCTTCTCCTATACTAATAAAACTAGCTTTAATTTTTTTGATTAAAATATCTTCTACAAATTTTTCTGCACTTAGAGAAGCCAATTCTTGATTAAAAGGTAATAATATTAGTTGTTTAACTCCTAACTTCTCTAAAATATGACATTTTTCAGGAATAGGTGTAAGAAGTTGTTTTTTTTTTCCTCTAAAAAATTCTTGAGGATGAGGAATAAAGGTTACTAAAGAGGGTATTATTTTTTCTGTTTCACTATAATTAAAAATTGGTTTAATTACTTGTTGATGCCCTTTATGAATTCCATCAAAATTACCTAATGCAATGCTAGAATTATTATGTATCTTTTCTGTGTTTTGTGAAATATTTTCTAAGGATGTAGTGATAATCTTCAGCACAATTAATGATTTAAAATGATGTCGGGATAATAAATAATAAATTATACCTTACACTTATACATCTGTGTCTTAGATATTTTTTTCAACCCTAACTTTTAAATTATTATGCAACCTGTTGACTATACAACCCTTGTCGCTATTTGTGATTCATTAAACAATAATTATATTCCTTCTAGGTTAGAGCAAATATATCAAATTGATCGCTATACTATCAGTCTTTGTTTACGCAGTCTTCATCAAAAAGCATGGTTAAGTATCTCATGGCATCCCCAAGCCGCTAGAATTTGCATCGGCAATCCTCCTCCTCGTGGGAAGGATACATTTACTTTTAGTGAGCAGTTACGACATCTCATTAACGGTTATGCTTTAATAGGGGTAAAAATTGTCACGGATTGGGAGAGGGTGGTTGATTTTCAATGGGCAAAACGCCCAAATGAAGCACCTTTACATCATTTATATGTAGAAATAATGGGTAAATATAGTAATGTTATTCTTACTTCTGCTGACAATCAAATTATTACCGTTGCTAAACAAATTACCTCTAATAAATCTAGTTTGCGCACTGTAGAAACTAGCCAATTTTATCAATTACCTCCGGCTTTAACAGGGGAAATTCCCAAATTATTAGAATCTATGGAAAAATGGAGGGAAAAAGTAAGTTTAATTCCGGGAAGAATTGATAAACAATTAATTAAAACTTATCAAGGGGTTAGCCCAATTATTGCTCAATATTTATTAAATCAATCAGCAATTTTAGCAACAAAATCTAATCAAGAATTAACTCAAGAAGAATGGGAAAAATTATACAAAAATTGGCAATCTTGGTTACAAGTTATTGAAAATAAAACTTTTAATTTTAGTAAAACAACTCAAGGTTATACGGTTTTAGCTGAAACGAATAATAATCAAGATTTACATAAAATTTTAAATGATTATTATAATCAACAAATTTATCAAGAAAACTTTAATCAATTAAAGCAACAATTACAGCAAAAAATAAAAAATATTTTAACTAAGTTAATTATAAAAAGAGATAAATATCAAGATAAGTTAAATGATTCGGATAAATGCGAAATTTATAGTAATAAAGCTGATTTATTAATGGCTTATTTACATAAATGGAAAGCGGGAATGAAAGAAATAATATTAAATGATTTTATCACTAATAAACCCATAAAAATTACTCTTGCACCAGATAAAAATATGATTCAAAATGCTCAAAATTTATATAAACAAAATCAGAAATTAAAACGAGCAAAATTAGTTGTAAAACCTTTATTAGAAGAAGTAAAATCTGAAGTTAATTATTTACAGCAAATAAGTACAATTTTAAGTCAATTAGATTATCAAGAAACAGAAGATTTAATAACTTTGCAAGAAATAAAAGCCGAATTAATTAGTCAAAAATATATCGAAGATAGTCAATATCGAGGAAATAATAATGTAGAAGAATCTCACCCTAGAAAATATCAAACTCCATCAGGTTATGAAGTTTTAATTGGGCGTAATAATCGTCAAAATGACATACTAACTTCTCGTACAGCTACTGATTATGACTTATGGTTTCATGCCCAAGAAATTTCAGGAGCTCATGTTTTATTACGCTTGAATGCTGGTGATATTCCTGATGATCAAGATTTACAATTTACTGCTAATTTAACTGCTTATTATAGTCAAGGAAGAGAAAGTGATCAAGTACCTGTAATTTTCACAAAACCTAGCTATGTGTATAAACCAAAAGGTGCTAAACCAGGTATGGTAATTTATACGAGAGAAACAGTAATTTGGGGGAAACCTTCTTTGAGGTAATTTAAGATTTTCTATGTTATTAAATTCTCCTCTAAAAAATAGCTAAAAATCTAATCTTTTTTATGGCAAAATTGATGAATAAAATTGACGTAAAGTAAACTTATTCTCTAGGTAAAAAATATCACGAAAAATTATATAATTTGTAAAAGTACATCGCAATTTTAAACTTAAATCAATATGGAAATCTCAGAAATATTAAAAGCATATCAGGAAGGAGAAAGAAATTTTGCACAAGTTAAACTCCTAGAAGCGGAAATCCTCAAGGAGAATTTATCCTCCTCTGATTTTTCTCGTAGTGATTTACGACAAGCTAGATTAGGGCGTACAAATTTTCGCCATAGTAATTTTACTGAAGCAGACTTGAGTGAAGCTATATTATGGGGTACAGATTTAAGTGAAGCGATGTTGTTTCAAGTATTATTACGAGATGCAGATTTAAGTAGTGCAAAACTCATCAAAACTAACCTAGAAAAAGCCAATTTAATTAAAACTATTTTCTGTGGTGCTAATTTAACCAATGCCAATTTATCTAATAGTATCATCATTGATGGAGATTTTCGCCCTAATTCAGAGCAACAAACCAATTTAACACAAGCAAATTTTAGTAATGCTAATTTAAGTTATGCAAATCTTTCTCATGCTTTACTTTATCAGGCAAATCTCAATGGTGCAAAGCTTTGTCGCGCGAATTTAAGTATGGGAATTAAATATAAAAACTTACCTACAGACTTGACAAACGCTAGTTTATGTGGTACTGATTTAAGCTATGCTGATTTAACAGGGGCAATATTAGTTAATGCTAACTTAGAAGGTGCAGATATTACAGGTACAATTCTTAAAAATGTTAATTTACAAGGTGCAATTATGCCAGATGGTAGTAAAAATCAGTAATGACAATACAAAAAAAGAGCTGGATTATCTTAACCAGAAAAAAAATAATTAATCTAATTACTTATTAAAGCATCTCTAAAAAAATTAAATCAATTTTAATAGAAAAATCGTCTATTTGCATGAGTATCAGAGTTTGCTTGTCTATTCTCAGACAATTACGTCACTTTTTCCATAGGAAAAAAATATTAAAAAATGTTACAATTAAAGATGCTTTTGAGAATAATATGCAATAAAATATAATTGAGAAAAATATTTAATAACCTTCCTATGAATTTATCTAAACTAAAACCCAGAAAATTAGCCTTTGTCAAAGAAATTGAAAAATTAAGTCATAATCATCATCTCATTAACCGTTTAGAAGCAATAGGAATTATTCCTAATAAGCCCATTATGGTTTTAAGACAAGCATGGTTTGGTGGCCCATTACACGTTAGAGTGGGATCAACTACAGAAATTGCTATTCGTCATCAAGAGGCAAAAATTATTCTTCTTCAAAGTATTGAATAACAAGAATTATTAATAATTACACGAAAGTATCAAAAATGAATTGTCATCAACCTAAAACTGTTGGTAAAAATATTAATCCTCATAAAAGAGTTGCTTTATTAGGAATGCCGAATACTGGTAAATCAACCTTTTTTAATCGATTGACAGGGGGTAATGCTTTTGTAGGTAATTGGGCTGGAATTACTGTTGATTTACTACAAGCTAGAGTCAAAATTGAAGATGAAATGACGGAATTTGTCGATTTACCCGGTATTTATGATCTTAATGGCTTTTCAGAAGATGAAAAAGTTGTCCAAAATTTCCTTGAAAAGTTTGCAGTAGATTTAGTTATTATTGTTGTTAATGCTACTCAAATTGATAGACAAATTCGCTTAGTTTTACAAATAAAAGCGTTAGGTTTTCCTGCAATTTTAGTTTTAAATATGGCTGATGAAGCTAAACATTATGGTGTCAAAATTGAGGTTGATGAATTATCTCAACGTTTAGAAATACCTACTTTTTTAATGAGTGCAAAATATGGTCAAAACTATCAAAGAGTTTATGAACAAATAGTCAAAAAAATAAAGGAAAATAATTATAGTTTTCAAATTAATAATTTAACGGATCAATTATTAAAAATAGGAGCAGTTTTACCTGAAAAAATAGATCATATATTAGCGGGTACAGTTATTATGCCTTCTAATTTTCTTAAAACTTTTACCTTTAAAGTAGATAGTATTTTACTACATCCTATTTTTGGATTACCTTTATTTTTTTTAGGAATGTTTCTAGTTTTTCAAATAGTATGGAATATCGGACTTCCTAGTATGGATTTAATGGAAAATTTTACCAATTTTTTGCAAACTTATTTACTTGAGCCCCTCTTAAAACCTTTCCCTTTATTAATTCAAGATTTTATTATTAATGGTATATGGAATGGATTGGCAACGGTGGCTTCTTTTATACCCCTAATTGTCTTATTTTTTATTGTTATGGCTATTTTAGAAGATAGCGGTTATCTTTCAAGATCTGCCTATTTAATGGACGCTTTAATGAGTAAATTAGGTTTAGATGGACGCAGTTTTGTTTTACAAATGATGGGTTTTGGTTGTAATGTTCCTGCTTTAATGGGTACAAGAATTATGCGATCGCAAGGGTTAAGGTTATTAACCATGTTAGTAATAACTTTTTCTCTTTGTTCAGCAAGATTACAAGTATTTATTTTTCTGATTGCAGCCACATTTCCGAATCAAAAAGGTGCAACAGTTTTATTTTCCTTATATATTTTAAGTTTTGTAGCTGCTTTAGTAGCCGCTTTTTTATTAAAAGGACAGTTTAAAAATAAAGAACCATTTGTACTAGAATTACCACCCTATCGTTTTCCTACCTTAAAACAAGTGATTAATCGAGGTTGGGGAGAAGTTTTGCACTTCCTTCAAAGAGCATCAGGATTTATTATCTTAGGATGTATAGCGGTATGGTTTTTAACTAATTTACCATTAGGCACAACAGGATTAGATACATTTGGAGGACAATTAGGAAACTTTTTAAGTCCATTAATGCAACCCATCGGTATTGATCCTTATCTAACATTATCATTACTTTTTGGTTTTATTGCCAAAGAAGTTGTGGTAGGAGCATTACCAGTAATTTATGGTATGGATGCAACTAATCTTAGTAATTATATTGGTTCAACGGTAACTTGGGTACAGGCTTATAGTTTTTGCTTATTTTGTTTGCTTTATACTCCTTGTTTAACAACCTTAGCGACAATGTTTAATGAGTCTAAATCTTGGAAATATACATCATTTTCAGTGATTTTCTCTTTTGTTTTTGCATGGTTAGTTAGTTTTATTTTCTTTCAAACTGCATCATTTTTCGGATTTAGTTAACGTTATTCACGATGTAGAAAAAAATACTTACTTTCGGCTAAATAACTGGGAAGACTATTTACTAAGCTAAGACGCATTTAAGTTGCATTAATCAAATTTCCCTTATTCTTAAATTTTTTACTCCAATTTATCTCTAATTGATTTTCATTTAATAGCATTCCGATTGTTGTTTCTAACTCTTCTACATTTTTAAATTCTCGATTAGCTATATATTCTTTTGCCGAATGCCATACTAATTCTATTAAATTATAATCTGGACTATAGGGTGGTAAATATTCCAATATAATATTTGGTAGTTCCTTCTCTATTTTTTCTATTATTTCTTTCTTTTTATGAAAACTTGCATTATCTAAAATTATTATTATTTTTGCTCCTATTTTTTCAAAATTTTCTTCTTTATTTCCTTTA
>NZ_JBGSUU010000083.1:0-55690 GCF_041753295.1 Geminocystis sp. | reverse complement strand
TCCAAGATATTCCCATCCCTTACACAAGTTACGAGCGATCGCTCGTCGGCTCTGGTACACAGCACGCCTCTGTGATAATTTAAGAGAGTAATAAAGATACGTGCGCGTAGCGTGCCTTCGGCATCACCTTATCTAAAAATCATACTTTAATTCAGCAACTCCCGTTTTTAAACCTATTTTGTGCTTTTTCTCTAGCTTTTAAAACTCTTTCTCTAACTATTTCCGAAGTTTCCCCAGTTTTTTGTCTCGTCATTTCTTCAGGTTTTAATCTAGTTACTACCACTTGTAAGTCAATGCGATCAAGTAAAGGTCCTGATAGTTTTGCCCAATATTGTTCTCTTTGTCGTGGGGAGCAAGTACAAGGTTGAATAGTGTCCCCGTAGTATCCGCAAGGACACGGATTAGTACTGGCGATCAGAGTAAATTGAGAAGGAAAAGCGACAGATTGCCTAGCTCGTGATATAGTAACGAAACCATCTTCTAAGGGTTGACGAAGAAACTCTAAGACAGTACGTTTAAACTCAGTTAATTCATCCAGAAAAAGGATGCCTTTATGAGATAAAGAAATTTCTCCGGGTTTAGGGAATGATCCACCACCTACAAGAGCAACACCAGAAGCAGAATGATGAGGACTACGAAATGGACGCTCTCGTATTAATGAGCCGTTATTTTTAAGTAATCCTCCCACTGAGTAAATTTGCGATACTTCTAAGGCTTCATTAAAATCTAAAGGAGGTAAAATAGAGGGTAAACGCCTTGCTAACATGGTTTTACCAGCACCCAGTGGCCCTACAAAGATGAGATTATGGCCTCCTGAAGCGGCAATTTCTAAAGCCCTACGGGCGTGATTTTGCCCTTTTACGTCTTTTAAATTATTGATATTGTTGAACAATGGTTCAAATTCTGTAGTAGGGTTAAATTTTGTCGGGATAAACCTTTCAGGTTGTTGTAAAAATTGAGCAACTTCGTCTAAGTTATTTAACCCATAAACTTCTATACCTTCTACCACAGCAGCTTCTTGGGCGTTATCTTTTGGCACAATCATCCCTTTAAAGCCTAATTTTACCGCCGTAGCCGCCATCGGTAAAACCCCAGCTATGGGGCGTAAACTGCCATCTAAGGACATTTCCCCCAGAAATAAATAATCTCTTAATAATTGAGGATCAACTTGCTCTGATGCGGTTAAGATACCTATACTAATGGGTAAATCAAAACTTGGCCCTTCTTTGCGTAAGTCTGCTGGTGTCAAGTTAACGGTAATTTTGCGCACTGGAAATGCAAAACCAGAATTTTTGATAGCTGCTTTTACTCTTTCCCTAGATTCTTGCACAGCCGTATCAGGTAATCCTACAACAGTAATTTTAGGTAAGCCTCCCGATACGTCAACTTCAACCCCAACTTTTACCGCATCAACACCGACAATAGTAGCACTCCAAACTCTAGCTAACATAGGCAATAAAATTAGCAACTAACAATTAACTATACTACTAAATTAATAATTTGACATTATTTTGTACCACTATTTTTATAATTTGTGAGTATTGCCCATTCTAGGTTTATGATTGGTGAGTAAGTTTAATCTATTTAAACATTAATTATACTTAAATTTTTTACATTAAATGATATTAGGTTTAATGGAAGATTTGAGGCGTAATAAATTAAAAGTTTGTCCTAAATTAAGAGGTAAAACAGAAATTCCTTCTAAACGAGATTGAATCCAACCATCACCCCAAGTCCATTCTTGATAGCCATCAATACCTCCACTTAATATAAAACGAATACAATTACTATCAATAAAATCAACTTTATTTTTAACTTCAATTAAGCCTAAATAAAAACTAAATGAATCATTTAATGACAATTTTTGAGGGGATTTTTTAGGAAATTTTAGAGGGAAAAACCAGCATTTTAACTTATTAATGTCTAATAAATAATCACGAAAAGTTGTTTCTGTGGCTTTAACCTCAATTCTCAATTCACTTTTTTGAAATTTACCTAACATAAATTATTCTTCCTAAAATTAAAGGGAAATAGTTTTATCTTAATCTTAATCAATTTTATCCTGAAGAAAAAAAAACCCTGAAAATATTGCTCTATTTGCCATGATCGATGAAAATTTGATAATAATAGCAAATAACTTATAGTAGAAAGAATAAAGTGAGTATTATAATTGGTGGTAAAAAACAAGCCCGAAGAGCTTACGGTATAGATGAAATCGCTTTAGTGCCGGGCAACTGTACATTAGATCCTGTTTTAGCAGATACTCGTGTTACTATTGGTGGTATTGAAAGAGAAATTCCGATTCTTGCTAGTGCTATGGATGGCGTTGTGGATGTAAAAATGGCAGTTTTACTCTCAGAATTAGGCTCATTAGGAGTATTAAATCTTGAAGGTATCCAAACTCGTTATGAAGATCCTAACCCTATTTTAGACCGTATTGCATCCGTTGGGAAATCAGAGTTTGTGGGTTTAATGCAAGAATTATACAGCGTACCTGTTAAACCTGAATTAATTACTCAAAGAATCAAAGATATTAAGCAACAAGGAGGTATTGCTGCGGTTAGTTTAACTCCTTTTGGGGCTAACCAATATGGTAAAGTTGTCGCTGAAGCTGGTGCCGATTTAGTCTTTATTCAAGCTACCGTTGTCTCTACTGCTCATTTATCTCCTGAAACCATCACTCCTCTTGACTTAGCAGCTTTTTGCTCTGAAATGCCCATGCCAGTAATTCTCGGTAACTGTGTTACTTATGATGTAACTTTACAATTACTTAAAGCTGGAGCGGCAGGAATTTTAGTCGGTATTGGACCGGGTGCTGCTTGTACTTCTAGGGGTGTTTTAGGGGTTGGAGTACCTCAAGCTACGGCTGTTGCCGATTGTGCGGCGGCGAGGGATGATTTCCATAAAGATACAGGTAAATATATTCCCATTATTGCCGATGGCGGTATTATCACTGGTGGTGATATTTGTAAATGTATCGCTTGTGGTGCAGATGCTGTTATGATTGGCTCACCTATTGCTCGTAGTGCAGAAGCACCGGGTAGAGGTTATCATTGGGGTATGGCGACTCCTAGCCCTGTTTTACCTCGTGGCACTAGAATTAATGTGGGTACAACGGGTACAATTTCGGAGATTTTGCGCGGACCTGCTAAACTAGATGATGGTACTCATAATCTTTTAGGTGCTTTAAAAACCAGTATGGGTACATTAGGGGCAAAAGATATTAAGGAAATGCAACAAGTTGAAGTGGTAATCGCACCTTCTTTATTAACCGAAGGTAAAGTATATCAAAAAGCCCAACAATTAGGTATGGGTAAATAATCATTAATGGGTAGGGATAATTCCCTACTCTGTTGTGTGTTAAAATTTAATTTGTTCAAATATACCATGTAAGACTTTTGCTGAATCTTGCAATAATCTTTCTTCTTCTTTATCAAGGGTTAGATTTACGGTTTTTAAGATACCTTTTTCGTTAACAACTCTAGGAATACTTAAACATATATCTTCAATGCCATATAATCCCGTCATCAACCCACTGACAGTTAAAATGCGCTCTTGAGAATATAATATAGCTTTGACAATATCCGTAGTGGCTAAACCGATGGCATAGGATGTATAACCTTTTTTCCTGATAATCTCATAAGCGGCGTTTTTGACATTGAAATAGATTTCTGATAACTTATTTTCTTCCTCTTTGTCTAAATTTGACCATCCATCGGGTACAATTTTTACACCACCAATATTCGCAGTACTCCATACCGCTACTTCACTATCTCCATGTTCACCTATAATATAAGCGTGAACGCTACGAGCATCAATACCCATTTCTTTAGCTAATAATGCACGAAAACGAGCGCTATCTAATACAGTACCAGAACCGATGACTCTTGAGCTAGGAAAACCAGTAATTTTTAATGTAACATAAGTCAAAATATCAACGGGGTTACTAACTACTAAAATAATTGCATTAGGACAATATTTAACCACATCTTCAAGAATGTGTTTATAAACTGCAATATTACGCTCAACTAAACTTAAACGACTTTCCCCGTCTTTTTGGGCAACTCCTGCGGTAATAATTATTATGTCTGCATTTTGTCCTACATCTGCAACTGTACCTGATTTTAAATCCGTTGGGGCTAAAAAAGGCATCCCGTGAGATAAATCCATCACCTCTCCTTCTAATTTATCTATGGCTATGTCTTGTAAAATTAATTCATCAAAACAGTTTTGAATTATCATGGAATAAGCACAAGCTAAACCAACCTGCCCTAAACCGATGATAACTCCTTTTCGAGGGCGAATAAATGAAGGTTTTTCAGCACAAGGATTCGGAATTACAATATTTTCAAACATATTTAAAAATAAAAATTATCTAAGTTTTAACCATTTCAGTATAAGCAGAAAAACTATAATTATGGGGTTAATTTTAGGTTAAATTTCTAATTCTTTTTTGATAATAAGAGGAATTTCTTGGGTTTTTCTCGTGTGGGGATTAATACAAATATGTCTAGTTAAAGCCTTGGCAATTAAAACATTATCTTTATAAATTTCGTAACTAATTTCAAAGACTTTATTATTAATTGATTTACCTTCTAGGGTAATAATAATAATATCACCACAAAAAAGGGGTTTAAAGAAGTCTATTTGAGCGTGAATAATGGGAATTGCTATTAATTTATTAGTAAAAAATTCCTGTAAATTAATAGTTAAATAACTTAAATATTCTTCATAACTTTCATGACAAATAGACAATAAATTAGAAAAATAAACTACTCCCGCCCCATCGGTATCTGCAAAATGTATTTTTCTTTGATAGCTAAATTTATTCATTTACAAATTAGGGTAGAATAATTGTTAATTATTAATTGTTAAAATTATCTCTTTTTTTAACTAAAAAACTAAAATCAATGAGAGTAAATCCTATTTAGAAAAGTAAGATTCTAAGGCTTCTATTACTATTTGATTCATAGGTTTTTCCTGTTGAGTTGAAGTAATTTTTAATTTTTGATACCATTCTTCATTGATGCTAACACGATGCTCATTTCGTTTTTTACGAGGTAATTTTTCACCTTTTTTAACTGCTTTTTTCTCACTGAATTTATATTTATTAGCAAATTTTTCTAAAGCATCAAAACCAACACGATGACAAAAATCCCCAAAAGTTTCGCTATTTTTTTTATTATCACGGAAAAAGACTAATAAAGGTTCTAAAAATTTCTCTAGGTTAGCTATATTTAATTTATCTACATAAACTCGTGCTAAACGGGTTTGATTTGGGCAACCGCCAAGCCACATTTGATAAACATTAGGAGAATCACCCACAAAGCCTAATTCTGCCATATAAGGCCTAGCGCACCCGTTTGGGCATCCTGTCATCCGAATAACGATATTTTCTTGGGCTATGTTTAATTTGCTCAATAATGCGTCAATTCTTTCGAGAATACTAGGTAAAATACGCTCTGATTCTGTGGTAGCTAATCCGCAAGTCGGTAAAGCTGGACAAGCCATAGAATAACGGGTAAGATGATTAACATTTTCAGGGTTAATTTCGATACCGTGATTAACAAAAATTTGGCTTATATCTTCTTGCCATTGTGGCTCAATTTCGTAGAGAATAATATTATGATTAGCTGTTAAACGGGTAGGTAATTCATATTTTTCAATGACTTTTTTAAGGGCTTCTTTTAATTGAAATTTCCCTTCATTTTTTACTCTTCCATTTTCTACTGATATACCAATAAAAAGTTTACCATCTCCTTGTTCATGCCATCCTAAATAGTCTTCATATTTCCATTCTGGTAATGGTTTAAAAGCCTCTAATTTTTTACCGAAAAACTCTTCTAATTTGGCAGTAAATTTCTCTACCCCCCAATCATTGATTAAGTATTTCATCCGTGCCTGTCTTCTGTCTGTGCGATCGCCATAATCCCGTTGAGTAGCAACAATGGCTTTGACTAAATCAAAAACATCATCTTTGTGGACATAACCAATTTCGTCAGCACTACGAGCGAAGGTTTCATCTTTACGATGAGTGCGCCCTAAACCGCCTCCTGCGAGAATATTAAAACCCTGTAAATTGCCTTTTTTGTCAGTAATTACCACTAAACTGAGATCATGGGTATAGACATCAATGGAATTATCCCCCGGTACGGTAACAGAACATTTGAACTTACGAGGCAGATAATAAGTGCCATAAATAGGCTCTTCAGAATTGCTAAAATTACTACCATTGAAGTTTTTTTGACGATAGGCTTTGACTTCTGGTGCTTCTTCGGCGGTGATGGCTTTTTCTCCATCTAACCAAATTTCATAATAAGCGCCTGTTTGAGGAGTGAGTAAGTCAGCAATTTTATCGGCATATTCCCACGCATATTGATAGTCAGCACGGTTTTTATAGGGTGCAGGAGGTGCCATAACGTTACGGTTTAAATCACCACAAGCACCTAATGTTGAACCCATACTATTAACAATAGTACTGATTACTGATTTAAGATTCTTTTTGAGAATACCATGGATTTGATAACCTTGTCTTGTGGTGACTCGCAATGTATTGTTACCGTATTCTTCAGATAAATTTTCCAGGGCAAGGTATAGTTGATGAGGAATAAAACCACCAGGGTTACGAGTGCGCAACATGAATTGATAGTCTTTTTCTTGTCCTTTTACTCGATTATCTCGGTTATCTTGTTGATATGAGCCATGAAATTTGAGAATTTGGATGCCGTCTTCACTAAAATGGGTTGTATCTTGTTGTAATTCTGTAGCTATAGGCTCTCTTAAAAAATTACTACGCTCTTTCATCCCTTCTACTTTAGAGCTTTTTTTCTGGATTGTTGAACCTTCTGTCATTATTTTACTTGATAAATTTGATTCTTTTTTCTATTTTATGCGATCGCAGACTTTCTGTCACGAAATAGAAAAAATTAATCACGAGTATTGGTATTGATTTTACGATTACGCCATACTTGCCAAGTAGTATAAATCAAGAGCATAGTAGCACCTAAAGCATAAACACCACCGCTAGGAAAACCAGAAAAAACTAAAGCGAAACTACCTACCCATAAAGTTAAAGAATAAATAAATAACACCGTTAAACGCTGAGAAATACCAGCATCTAAAAGACGATGGTGTAAGTGACGTTTATCAGCTAAAAAGGGTGATTTTCCTTGAATAACACGGGAAATAATTACCCAAGACATATCAAGAATTGGCACAGCAAGAATTATATAAGGTAAAATTACAGCAGTTACCGCAGCAGTTTTGGCTAAACCGATGACACCAACACCAGCTAACATAAAACCCATAAAATAAGCGCCACCATCCCCCATAAAAATTTCAGCAGGATTAAAATTATATTTTAAAAAACCTAATGCACCACCAGCTAAAGCTGCCGCCAATAAAGCTGCCGCCGGTTGATTCATAAATAAACTCACAATTAACATAACCACCGCACCAATACCACAAACTCCTGCCGCTAATCCGTCTAAACCGTCAATCCAATTAATAGCATTTACCATACCCACTAACCAAATAATGGTAATAGGAAGACTTATCCACCACATATCAATATGAATTAAATCCCCAAAAGGAAGAGTAAAAAAGTCAATTCTGACACCTTTTGACCAAGCAAAACCTGATACGATGGATTGCATTATTAAACGGGAAGAAGGGGATAAATTGAATAAATCATCCGCTAAACCAATGAAGAAAAAGAAAATTGCACCGATGGTTACTCCCCAAATTTCTGCATCTTTATCTGGAGATAATATTCCAAAACCCCCTAGCCACCATACTATCAATAAACCTGCTGTGGTTCCGGCAAAAATTGCTACTCCACCAATGCGTACAATAGGTTTCTGATGTACTTTTCGAGGATCTGGTTTATCAACATGGCCACTTTTTAGTCCTATATTTTTTACGACAGGAGTACTCCATAAAACTACGTTCATGGCGACAAGGAAGGCAATAAGATGATAAATTTCGTTGGCTTGGGATAATTCTCCAATCATGACTAACTATTTTTTAGAGGGATTTAGGAATAAAAGCTCTGTTAAGTAATATTAACTTGATATGGTTATTGTAGATTATTTTTTAATGGTTAACTTGACTAGGAACTTTTATTTTATTAAATTAATATTGGTTATAATTTGAATATGTTAAATAAATTATCCCCGACGAAATTCTATGATGGTATCGTCAGATATAATCCCTAGTATTGCCCAAGAGTTAAGTCATTCCAAAGAAGCAAAAAGAGCTAAGAAATTAATTTTTTATGTAAGTCAGAGATATTGGGAATCAGACTTTTCGATTATTGATGGTTATTCTTTTGAGTCTTTACTACAGAATCTTTATGAAAATAATCCTACCCTTGATGATTTAAAAGCGTTATTATTCCAAGCGGTAAATACATTAAATCGTAAAGAAGTTTATAACAAAATTGCGAAATATGTTTTTCAACGGATGGCGGAAATATATAATAATGTAGATGAAGATTCCATGAGTCAAAATCCTCCTCAGGGGAATGAATTTGAATCAGAATTAGTGGCTCGAATTGTGGAAAATATCCAATATCACGATGAATCTCCGAGAATCAAAAAATTAGTCTTTGCTGCTTGTAAGCAATATTGGGAAAATGATATTAATGTCATCGAGATGTATGATTTAAACGAGATCATCTTAGAACTATATCAACTTTATCCTAACGCCAAAAGATTACGCAAAGCCCTTGATAGTATTGTGGCGACAATTAATCGTCAAAATTTTTATTCTTTCATTGCTGACACCATTGTGGGAGAGTTAAATTATCTTTATAAACATGACACCACAGAAGCCATTACAGATGATAACGCTTCGGAAGAAGAGACAAAATTAATCAAAGCGAAAAGTCAAGACACTTCCCACGAATTACAAGAAGCTGTAACCATTCAAGAATCTGAAGTTGATACTGTTACAGCTTCAGAATCGGAAGAAGATAGTTTAGTAGTAAAAATGAGTACTGACACAGTACCTAGTGGAGTTCCTGAAGGGCAAATTCTTCCTTGGTTGAAACTAGATAATCTTTTTGATTTGAAACAAGAGATTATGCAATATACAAATCCACTACGAGGAAAAATTCTTTTATTTTATGCTATCTATCAAATTCATCCCTCAGAGCAACATTGGTCAATTGTAAGAACTTGTAGCTTAGATGATCTTTTAATTAAGATGTTTCAAAATCACGGTAAAGATATTAAAACCATTGAAAAAGAGTTAATGTACGTTGCTAATTCAGGTATAGAAGGATTAGAACCAGATGATAATGCTCAAACCGTAACGGCGATTTTGGAATCTATCAAACACTTTTATCGAAAATGCTAACTAATTAATAATCTAAATTTAACATAAAATCTATGGAAGTCAATGAGTTTATTCAACGTTATACATCAGGAGAAAATGACTTTAGCGGTGTAATGTTAGCTGGAGTTGATCTTGTAGGGGCGGATTTAATTGGTATTATTCTTCAAGATTCTAATTTAAGTCGGGCGAATTTTACTTTTGCTTATTTAAGTCGGGCGAATTTAAGTCGGGCAAATCTCATGGAAAGTAATTTTAGTGGTGCGAATCTTAATCAAGCTAGTTTAGATGGTGCAAATCTTCATCGCAGTGAATTTCATGGGGCAATTTTACAAAAAGCAGACATGAGAAGTGTACAAATGAGTTTAGCTAATTTATTAGATGCTAATTTGATGGAAGTTGACTTTCGCTCTGCTGACTTAAGTAATGCAAATTTAAAAGGTGCTTGTTTAAGAGGTTCAAATATGAGACAAGAAAAACGTGGCAAACCAACCAATCTTAAAGGTGCTAATTTAGATAAAGCGGATTTAAAAAATGTCGATCTTCAGGGTGCAGATTTAACAAGGGCAAGTTTAGTAGGGGCAAATCTTGCGGATGTTAATTTAAGAAATGCTAATTTAACGGGGGCAGATTTAACTCAAGCTAATTTAAAGGGTGCTTCTTTAACGGATATAAAATTAGAGGGTGCAAAATTAATTGGTGCGAATCTCTCTAATGTCAAAATGGAAAGAGGTAATTTGACGGATGCTGATTTAACTATGGCTAATTTAGAAAGTGCTACCATGCCTGATGCTAAGTTAGTGCGTACTAATTTAATTCAAGCTAACCTCAATTTTGCTCGTCTTAATCGTGTGGATTTGAGTCGGGCTAATTTATATGGTGCGATAATGCGTAATGCCTCGTTGATGGATGTCTTTTTTGCTCGTACTAATTTAACTTCTGCTGATTTAAGTGATTCTAACCTCATTGGAGCGGATTTAAGTAGTGCTAATATTACGGGTGTTAATTTTAATGGTTCGATTATGCCTGACGGTCAAGTCTATCATAAATAACTGACATTATGCACTCATTGATCTGCTAAATCTTAATAGGTATCAGGTATGAGGTAGTAGGTTTTAGGTTTAATCCCCTTTGCCCCTTGCCTACTCCTTATCTATTGTTACTGTTGCCCAAGGTTGAGGTTCAATTACTTTTGTGTTTAAATGAGCTTGTGTCAGTAAGGTGCGAAAATTGTCGATAGTACCTTCTTCTTTAAGTATCTTTGTTAGTAATCCTTTATATTCTAAATCTCCTGCGGCGGCAGTGGATAGGATATATTGGGGCTTTAGCCATCGACAAACTTCTACGGCGTTTTCTTGTCCTTTAATTACTGGCCCAATCAATGGTATTTTTATGTTGGTTAATGGGGTAATAATTACTTTTACTGGATTTTCTCTCTGTAAATTGGCACAATGGAAGCCGTGAGGTTCATAATAAAGAGATTCATCGCTACTTAAATCTCTGATAATATAACCATTTTCTACCAAATTTGGACCTACTGGTGAACCTGCGATCGCCATAATTTCAATTTTGTTTTCAAAAATATAACTTTCGCCATGTTTTAAAGTTTTTATCTGGGCATAACCTAAATCTTGACAAATTTTAGCACCATTTTCTGAAGCAATTACAGGTAAATTATGATCTAAAATCTTTAAAGTGGGAGGATGAGCATGATCTTCTAAACCTTGAGATAATAGGATAAAATCGATATTTTCAGGTATTTGATGTAAAGTGCGTTTTTTTCCTTCAAATAGCCAAGGTAAATTACCAAAAACAAGAGAATCAACTAACCAAGGATCAAGTAAAATTCTCAATCCTGCAATGTTTATTAACCATGAATTACTATCTAACCAAGTTAACTGCATAAACTATAATACCAGAATAAAATAACTTTTATGTTCCTATCTTAACTAAAAAAATAAAAGATAAATAATTTATTATAAAATCTCTCTACCTAATAATAATTTTCGCACTTCTAACATAGCTGAATAAGTGGGAATAATATACAAGGTTTCATTATCAGGAGTTAATTCTAAGGCTTGATTTACAGCAATTTTAAGATTTTCTTCGACTACTAAATTCATTTCAGAATTCAGAGTATTAATACTATATTTTAATCTTAAAGCCATATCATAAACTCGATCTCCACTAACTACTATATTACCGCCCATTTCTACCAATTTTTCTGTATCCACGTCCCAAATCCAAGAAACATCAGTACCATCAGGAATACGATCATTTAATATCATTAAAATAGTACTCGATAAATTAATTTTTTTAATGTCATTTACCGCCCTAATTGTCTCATTCATACCCACAGGATTTTTAGAGAGTAAAATACGAATTTTTTTATCATTAATTGTCAATTCTTCCGCTCTACCAAAAGCAGCTTTAAAGTTAGTAATAGTATCATTAATAATCTCTCTTTTTATGCCAATAGTTTCCGCTACTAATCCTGCCGCTAGAGTATTATATTTATTATAAACGCCGATTAAAATTTGTTGCCATTCTTCACTATTAACGGATAATTTACTTTTAGTAAAGTCACATTTTGGACAATCATAATCACCTAAATGAGATAAATAAACTCCTTCATAATCAAGAGAAGCACCACATTTTGGACAATAAATAGAATCCACTGCGTGAGGGATTTCTTCTAAGTATAATTCAGGCTCATTTAAACCAAAAAATGATACTTTTTGCGATAAATTTTGACCTAAATAACATAATGTGGGATCATCTCCATTAACAATAATAAATGTGTCGTTACTTAAAGGTTTAATGGCATTTTGCCAACGATAACTAATGGTATCAACTTCTCCATAACGATCTAATTGATCTCTAAACAAATTTAAAGCTAAAATATGGGTAGGATTACACTGTTTTAATGCTAAAGGTAAAATGTTTTCATCTACTTCTAAAATGGCATAATCTGCGGTTAATTTGCCCCATAAATTACTATTCATTATCAAACAAGTAATTAAGCCATTAATTAAATTTGCACCAGTAGAATTATGAATAATTTTATAGCCATTATTAACTAATATATCTTTTAATAATAAAGAAGTAGTAGTTTTACCATTTGTACCGACAACTAAAATCAATCCTTTTGTTAATTGTTGGGATAAAAGATTTAATAATTGAGGATGTAAACGACTGGCTATTTCTCCGGGTAAAACACTCGCAGCGCCTAATTTTAATGTTTTAACAAAACCTGTAACTATTTTGGCGGTAGCCACTGCTAAACCTAAACGAAAATTATCAATTATATTCATCTTAAATTTATTCCTTATATTTATTTTTTATTATATTAATGGAGAGATTAAACTAAATTCTGATTATAAATTTTTTCTGTTAAATTTTGATTATTTATTAATGATTTTTCAACTATTTTAAGTATGCTATTAAAATTAATATTTCTCGTTGGAATATTAGTGATAATACTAGATTTATAATCATAATCGTAACGTGATTTTAGTTGAACAGAAATTTTATTGATGATGTTTTCATTAACCCATAAAGCTCCAACATTATCTGTATTTGGTAACATAATTATTAACTGATTCGCCTTATAATGAGCGCCTAAATCGGTAGGGCGTTTCATTTCTTTTTGAATAATATTACCAATTTCCATTAACAAATTATTAATCAAATTCCCTGAATAATTTATTTCTATTAAAATCAATGAAAGAGGTTGTTTTTCACGGGTTAATCTACACCATTCATAGTCTAAACAATCCATAAAAGAAGAATATTTTGCTAATCCTGTGACTTCATCGATAACTTGAGAATTGACTAATTCGGCTTGAGAAAATTGTAATTTTTCATATAAAATACTTCTTTCTAGGGCTATTACTAATTGATTAATAATATCCTCAATAAATTTAATTTCTTCTAATAACCATTCTCGTAAATAATTATAATCATAAATAAACAAAATTCCCCATAATTTTTGATTACTTATTTCTCTTATTTCAGGAGTTTTAATAATAATAGGAATAGCTAATTCTGCTCTTTTTATGGGGTTAGTATCATCCTCAAGACTAAATTGATCTTTATGGGTATAATAATCTACAGATTCTCTCTGAAGATAAGGTATTATTCGAGGATCAAGTTGATAACTTTCTTGACTATTTTTAGATAAATTATGATAATTATTTCCTTGAAAATCGATAATAAATTCTTGCTCTTCTTTCTGATTTAATTTAGAAATAAAAACTTGTTCACAGTGTAAATATTCTCTTATAATAGTCAATATTTGTGGGCAAAATACTTCATAATTAACTGATAAAAACAAAGTTTCAGTAACATTCATAAGAGCCTAATTTATTTATTATAATGAATAATTACATGATTAACTGTTAATTGTTAATTGATTATAAATAATTAGTTATTAGTAGGAATTAAATTCAAATAACTATCAAAATCTTTAATAGCTTCTATGTACTGTTCTTGAGCTAAAAGAGAATTACGAGCTTTTGCCGCAGCATCAATTTTTTCAAAATGTCCAAATAATTCTTTGGCTAAATCTTGTGCTGGTTTTTGATCTTTTTGTAATAGTTTTTTGGACGCAATGGACATATCTTGACGTAATGCACCAAATGGGCCATGAATGAAAGTTCTTGTATCTGTCCAATTTTGTTCTTGGATAAAGCCTTTAAGAGTTTCCATACTTTCTCGTGCGGAGGCAATAGGCTCACGATAAGATTGTAATTGTACTATTTTTTCTGGGCTATAAACTGTGGGAATTTTAGCTTGACTAGGGCCGCTACAACTAACTAACAAGGTGGTTACTAAAACCAAAACTAAGGAGAGAATCGGACGTAATAATCTCATATTTTTATACTTTTATGTTATTTTTAAATGGTTTATAATCCATTGTCCATTGTCCATTATCCCTTGTCAATTAAACTGCATTAAACATCTTCACAAATTAAATTTTCGGTGGCTAAAACCGTTGTTGCCTCGTAAAATTTGAGATTTTTCCCCGAATTTTTAGGAATGTCGATTAAATTAGTACAACCTGCCTTGATTAAAGCATCGTTGCGAATACGACAAGAATCACACACACCGCAAGGTTTTTCTCCTCCTTGATAACATGACCATGTTTCTTGTATAGGTACGCCTAAACTTAGGGCTTTTTTGACAATGTCTTGTTTTGATAATTCGATTAAAGGCGCAATTAATTGAGGTGGTTTGCCTTCAACACCAACTTTTGATGATAAATTGGCTAATTCTTGAAAGGTTTTTAAATATTCTGGACGACAATCAGGATACCCTGAATAATCTACCGCATTAATACCAAGATAAATTGCTTCGGCTTCCTTAGCTTCTGCTAAAGAAAGGGCAATGGCAATAAAAACCGTATTTCGTCCGGGTACATAAGTAGAGGGAATTTCATGGGGTTTAACACCATCTTCAGGAATCTCCATTTTTTGATCCGTTAAAGAAGATCCACCCCATAATGATAAATTAACATCAATAATATAATGCTGTTTAATACCTAATTTTGGAGCTAATTTTTGGGCAATTTCTAACTCTTTTGCATGTTTTTGCCCATAACGAAATGATAAAGCAATGGTATTGTATCCTGCTTGAATGGCAATAGCGGCACTGGTGGCGGAATCTAAACCTCCCGATAATAAAACAATGGCTTTTTTGTCAGACATGATAAGTTGATGAAGGAGAGAGGAAGTCGTTTATTTAATAAGTATTTTTATTTTAATACAAGATCTGAGTAAAGTTTTCCTCGTCAATTATGAATTTTATCTGAAAGAATAAAAACACATTACTTGATTTATCTTTTCTTCCTTTTTTCTCCCTTTTGGCTTAATCTTTCAATTTTAATAATTCTTAAAATGAAGCGGTTTGAATTTCATTTTTTGAAGGTAAAATTGCCGAAAAATTTTTCGACTCCCCCAAGTCATCAAAAATAGTCAACTCTTTAGGCTTACAACGTTTAACCGTAACTACTATATTTTTAGCACCTTCTTCAGTTAAATCTTCAATATATCCATCCTGTGTGGATTTAGCTTCTTTTAGAGTTAAAAAAGGGCCAAAATAGTAAATACATCTAGGGATTTCTGTACTAATTTCTAACCAACAAGCAAGTCCAAATAAGTCTAATATCCTAATTAACAATTCTTTCATGTAATTTTCCTCTGATTCGATTATTTCGAGTTTTTTTTGAATGATAGTCGATGATTTGATTAATTGACTAAGTTTATCTTAACGATGAAATATTTTTACTCGGTGAAGTTTACTTTTACTTTAGTTTTTACTCCAATATATTGACAAGGAGGAGATTTACCCATTTTTATTGACTTAAAAGTTGCTGACGACGCACTTCATAAAGACAAATTGCAGTGGCAACGGAGGCATTAAGACTAGGAGTTTTTCCCATCATGGGAATAGATACCAAAAAATCACAAGATTTAGCTGTGGATTGACTAATACCTTTTTCTTCAGAGCCTACTACTAACCCTATCGCTCCTTCTAGTTTTGTTTTGTGTAAAACATTACCACTATCTGCAATTGTGCCATAAATCCAAAAACCCGCTTCTTTTAATTCAACGATGGCATTTTGTAAATTGACTACCCTTGCAACGGAAAAATATTCTAATGCCCCAGCCGCAACCTTTTTGACGGTAGAAGTAACACCTACGGCTCTTCTTTGAGGGATAATTAATCCTTGCATTCCTAAAGCCTCTGCTGTGCGAATTATTGCACCTAAATTATGGGGATCATTGATTCCGTCTGCTATTATGATTACTGGATTATCACTATTATTTTTTGCTTGACTAATTAATTCTGGTAACTCTAAATATTCATAAGGGGCGACAGTAGCCGCAACTCCTTGATGATTCGCAAAGTTAGTAATCTGACTAAGACGATTATTATCAACTACATCAATAACTGTACCATTAGCTTTTGCTTGGGATAATAACGACTCAAAACGGGGATCATGAAGCAATTTACCGATAATATAAAGACGGTTTAATTGGTGATTATTTTCTAATGCCGCTAAAACAGGATAACAACCATAAATCAAATCTGGTAAATCACTGTCTGTATTTATATCTTCTTTTTCTTGATTGTTTTTTTGATGATGCACAGAGTTTTCTTTTTTTCGTAAAGGTTTTTGAAAAGAGTTAGATGTCATAAAGGTGAAATTAATAATAGATCATTATTTAGGGTTTACCTGAAATAGATAGTTAGGAGAAATTAAGCTCTAATTATTTGTGGAGGTTAATTCTGCTTCTGTAATGGGAGTGTTATCTCTTAAATCTAAAATACGAGAAGTTACGATGCGATCGCCCGGCATAACACCAGAAGTTACTTGATATTCTTGCCCTTGAATACCACCAATAGTAATAGGAATTTGTTTAGCGGTAAGTTTAGAATCAGTTTCCGAAGGTTTAGCAACAAAGACAAATTTTTGCCCTCCTAAACTACTAACAACATTAGTGGGGATTAAAATTCCGGGTTTGGTATCCCAAATAAGACGAGCGCGGACATATTTTTCATCTTTAAAACTACCATCATTAACAAAGCTAATTTTAACGGTAACAGATTGATTACTTTGTTCGGTTAAAGGTGAAATAAAACTAATATTACCTGAAATAATCGATTTTTGATCTTCCCCGATAATTTCCACAGGAAGCCCCATTTTGAGACGAGATAAATTTTCGACGGGTACATTAATATTGAGCAGGAATTTATCATTATTGGTAATAGTAGTAAAAGTTTGTCCCACGTTGACATAATCACCAACTTTTTTTTCATTAAAATCACCTACAATGCCACTGACGGGGGCAACAATACGGTTAAAAATTAAGTTTTGTTCAATACTACCTTTATTTCCTCTTGATTGATCAATATTAGCTTTTGCCCTATCCATATTAGATTTTGCTCCTTGTATTCTTTCTTGTGCAACGGTTAAGTTACTCACGGCGGAATTGAGAGATTCTTTGGTAGTTTGAACCACTGCCCGTGCGGCTTGGGAGGCTTCTTTTCTGGCGGTAAGAGTGGCTTTTGCTGAACTTAAATCTCTGGTTTTATCATCAAGATCTTGGGTAGGTAACACTCCTGAATTAACAAGAAATTTAGAGCGATCATAATTCACTTGTGCTAATTCTAAATCAGCAGTAGCTCTTTGTAAATCCGCTAAAGTTGATTTTAAGTTGGCTTCAGATCTGCTTACATCAGCTTTCAATCCTGCTACTTGAGAAGAAGTACTATCTCTTTCTCCTTCTCGCTGTTTAAATTCTGATTGTGCTTGATTATAGGCGGCAATTTGACTTTGAACATTTGCGGCGGCGGCAAATACGTCTTCTTGTTGTTGAGTAGGCTCTAATTCTGCTATTAGTTGCCCTTGCGTGACGAAATCTCCTTCTTGCACCACTATTCTCATAATTCTACCGTTTATTTCAGGGGCAAGACTTACTCTACTAATAGCTTCTAATGTACCAACATATTCTGTACTATCGATGAGGTTTCCTCTTTCAAGGGTGGTTAAACTTACTGGAATTGGTTGGGGAGCTCTAGTTTCTGTTTTTTCTTGACTACATCCTGATATGGCTATGGCAATAATTGAGATAGTTGTCAGTAAATTCTTAGGAGTAAATTTTTTATAAATCATCGTGTTACCTGAATAATTGATCTAATTAATGAGATTGTAACGAATAGTTTTAGGGTTAAAATTTTACGTTTTGTATCTTTCTCAATCTTATTTTTTATTTCTTGTAATTTACTATATTGCATTGAACCATTTTTTCCGCTAACACGGAATACAAAAGTCGCCCTCCTGTGATGGAATACTCCGCCCTAGGATTGGGAAAATGCCCTATGGGTGCTGTATTGGTAAAATTTAGATTTTCATAAAAAATAATCCAATCATTATCTTTACGCCAACCAATGCGATCGCCAAAACGATTAAAAGCGTCATCACTAACCATTCTACCCGGGCGATTACCTGTTTCAATATAAATAGGAAATTGAATACTAAAACCAAATCTACCGTTAGAATTTTCTTTCCATAATGTATCAATGGTTTTTAAATTATCGCAGGAGAGATTTTTTAAATCTGAAGGAGGAATCCAACCGATAGATTTTCTACCGCTACCTTGTAGGATGATATTTCTAGTTTCGTCATTAGCTTTACGCCAATTTTGCTCGACTAAATATTTTTCAAGGGTAGTAAAATCAATGTCATTATCCGCAGAAATGGAATTAGTATTTTGAGAAGAAGGTAAAGTTTGGGCTTGAGTTTGATAAAAACTATGAGGAAAAATAGTCAGAATAAGTGCTAACACAAATGATTTAATCTTCATATTGATAAAATTAATTACTTTTTATTGATAATACTTGTAATGGGGAATAGTTAATTTTTACTTAAAAATATGATATTTTCTTGATGATTTAGCTTCCCATCTGATTATTTTAGTTTAATTCCAAGCTAAATAAGGCAATTTTAATGCCGTAGCTTTAATTTGCTCATTATTTTGAGTCAGTAAACCGCAAGTATCCCATTTTCCCGTAGTTAACATATTTCTAGCACCCGAATCCATTTTTACAGTACTACTATAATGTCCACATTGTACTTTCATGGTTTCTAAATCTAAAGTCATGACAATACTAGGATTAACTTCTAATAAATTTTGAATACTTTTAATGTTACCAGATGAAGTAGTAACGCAAGGAATACCCATTGTTAAACAGTTACCGAGAAATATCTCCGCAAAACTCTCCCCAATAATAGCGGAGATTCCCCACCTAGATAAAGATTGAGGAGCATGTTCTCTACTTGAACCACATCCGAAGTTTGCATTTACTACTAAAATATTAGCGTTTTGATATTGAGGTAAATCAAAGGAATGTTTTCCTTTTAAGGCAGTACGATCATCAGCAAACACTTGTTCTCCTAAGCCATCAAAGGTGATATTTCTTAAGAAACGAGCGGGGATAATTCTATCTGTATCAATATCGTTACCTGTAAGGGGGATTCCTGTGCCTGTAATAATAGTTTTTTGACTCATATAAATAATTAATTTTATAGATAAATTTTGCGCTGTTTTTCTAGTCTTTAGATTATTTTTTTATTGTTAATGATTGATTGTTAATTGTCAATTATCTAAAAGTAACCAAAAAGCAGCGAAAGACTCAGATTCTGGGGAAGATTGTACTGCTAAAAAGTGAACTCCGTTGGCTTGTTTTTTTGCTTTTTCAAAGTTTTCTCCTTCAGCTAGGGTTGCTTTATCTGTGAGATTAGCTACAATCCAACTATCACTAACTCCCGTTTCTAGGCATATTTTAGAGTATTGACTCTTTTCTAGCCTTAAATAACCTAATTCTAGTCCAGACATCCATCCTGCTAAAGGTAAAGCCCTTTGAGAAAAGATTATTAACCCGGGTATGGTAGTATTTTTTCCGATATTTGCCATGGTGAGAGGGAAGGCTTCAGAAAAACCAATATCCCATTCTTTCATGTCAGCAAAGTCATCGGAGGAAAGACTTACTAACGCCCATTTGTCTTGTTTGTCTCCTTTCACTGCATCAGGAAGATTAACAGCATTACTTTGAGGATATTGTACTGTTTTCGATTGTCGGGATTTTTCGTCATAGCCTTTTTGTAGTGGATAAAAGTTTTCCATTCTTTCTTCTAACCACTGATTTAAGGCGTAAGTATGACGGGAAGAAAATACCGCTATTCCTGCTTCTTCACATCCTTTGATAATCATATTATTCATTTGACGACGGAAAAAACGAATTTTATTCGGGGTTTCTCCTGATTTTTCGATGGCAGTAGCGATGGCATCTTTTAAGGTTAAAGAATTAACTTCATTATTAGAACAAAATTGGGAATAACGGAATAAAGAGTTAAGATTGGTATCGATGGAAGTAGGACTTTCACAGATTAAAATTTCCCATAGTTTCTTGTTATTGTCGTCTAAAATTGGCCGTGAATAAAAATCTAATTCCCAAATTTTTCCCATTGTTAACTTTTTGTGACTTTACCTAACATTTTTTAGCTTTGGGTATCATAGCATTTTCAGGTATAGAGGAAAAAAAGATGTTTTTAAGTTACGACAATTAATTCTCACAAATAAGCTAATTGTTTAAAGAAGATTGATTTTTAAAGTTAAGATTATCTTATGATTAACACCAATAAAAAAAAAGAGATTAGTAATATGGATGCTAGAAAGTTAAATCCCACAGAATTACTTAAAAATTATGGTTTTTGGATGGCAATTATTTTGTCTGCATTAGTAGCTATAAATTTAACCATATTCTATAAAATGGATAATATTGCTCATGCAGGAATGAGTGGTTTATTTTGGATGGCAATTTATTCTTTATTATGGGATAGAAAACAAGAGTTAAAATTTCAATCTCAAATGTTACCAACTATTTTAGGTATTTTATTAATTGGTTGGACTTTATTTGTAAGTAAATCTATTCCTACGGAAAAAGAAAATAATCTTCTCAGTGTTGCGCCTTTTGTCTTTTCTGTGGGTTTAAGTTTTATTGCTGCTGGTTTTTATGGTTTAAAACAATTTAGATGGGAATTACTAATTATATTTTTTTTAGGTGTACCTAGAGTTATTCTACAATCATTATTGGATCTTTCTCCTTTAACGGCTAAAGTATCTGCTTTTTTTCTCCATTATTTAGGATTTAATTTAGTATTAGATGGAATTTTTATTCATTTAGAAAAAGGTAGCGTTAAAGTTTACGAAGGTTGTTCAGGTATTGAATCTGTCACTTATGTATTAGGTTTATCGGTTATTTGTTTAGTCATGTTTCCCATTAAAAAGAAAGATCAATATATAGTACCATTAGTGGCTATTGTGACAGGATTTATGGTTAATGCTTTTCGAGTTGTGTTGATGGCAATTTTAGTGGGAAGGGGAGAAAAAGAAGCCTTTTTATATTGGCATGAAGGTGAAGGATCATTAATTTTTGGTATGATTGCAGTTATAATTTTTGGTCTATTTTATTGGTTATTGATGAATAAAACACAAAAAGTAGCTACAGTTTCTTCCTATCAAGAAAATGACTTTTTCAATAGTGATCAATTTTAATTTTTATAATCTACTTTTTGCGATAATATTATTTTCAGTATTATTACGGATAAAAACATCTTAACTGATTTAAAAAATAATCATCCATAAGGTATAGCTAATAAAATTTAATTAAGTATCTTCATTCAAAAAAACTATGATTCAGCCTAATCAAGACAGTTTAAATTCTAATCCTAATAACGTGGATAATTTCAATAATATTGATAATTTTGACAACCTTGATATTCAAAATAAACTTAACCAAAAAGTAGATAAAATTGGTAATTTTAGCCTTAATATGTTAAGGTCAATTGGTATTTGGAGATCTGTTGGTTATGTGTTTCTTCTTTTATTTTTTTTAGATTTAGCTGAAATTCTTATCCCCCCTCAATTTCTCAATCCGCAATGGGAATTTCAAGTATTAAGCGCTTTAGTAGAAAGAATTGCGATACCTTTTATTGCTTTATTATTAATCTTCTCTGGAGGTAATTATTTGCGTAAAGGTTGGGAATTTATCACCTTAATGAGTTTATCTTGGATTAGTTTATTTTCAGGAATTTTATTTCTTTTATTTGTGCCTTTAGGGATAGTTAATACTATCCGAATTGACGCATTAACCAATCAACAAATTGAGAAAGAAACCACTCAAAGACTTGAAGTCTTACAAAAAGTAGAAATTAGATTAAGAGATGTACAAAATTCAAAAGATATGCAAACATTAATAGGTGAAATAAATGCTGGAAATGCTCCTATAATTGAAAACAGTCAACAGTTAGGAGAAGTTAAAACGAAATTCAAGGAATTTATTGATAATTCACGAGTACAAACTAATAAACAAGCGGAAATAGTTAGAAAACAAGGAAGAAAAGCATTATTAAAACGTTCCGTAAAATATAACACAGGTTCACTAATTTCTGGTGTTTTATTTATTATGATTTGGCAAATGACAAAATGGGCAAGAGTTAAAGATAAAATTAATAATTAACTACTATCTAAACCTAAATTGTGGTTTTAAATTAGGATCTATTTCAGCCATGCTACTAATGTCGATTCCTTGATTATTAGCTTGTTTTAATGCTCTTTTATTTGGAGTATAAGTTATTCTTTCTACTCGATATTCTAGGGGTAATTCTTCAGGGTTAACTGTTATATTAATCTTAGGATACTCCCTAAATATTAAACTTCTTTCTTCCCCGATGGTTGTTTTATTTAAGATTCCTTGATTATATAAATTCAATAATTTTTGTTGTAATAATTGTTGCCCTTTTTCTAATTCTTTTACTTGATTTTGTAACATTTCATTAACTCGTTGTTTTTTAGCATTAGTGCTAGTTATACTTAACTCATATTGATCATTTATCCACGCAAAACCATCAATATCTGTACCTAATTTGTCTAATAAAGAGATAATTTCATTGTCATCTTCAAGGGTAACTAATTCCTGCCAAATTTGAGCTGCTTCTTCATGGTAATTTTGATGCACAGAGGTAACAATATTATCAATTTTATCCTCCTGATTATGACTAATTTTTTGACTTATATCTTCTAAAGATTCATGATAATTTACAATAAACTCCTCATGATTTTGTTGACTATTATTATTAATCCAATCCTCTTTAAATTGCTTTAAATACTGTTGATACAAAGTCAGTATTTGTACAGAATTTCTCATTTGTCTTTGCTGATAAATGTTGCTTAATTCTTCTAATAATAAACAACGAGTTTTGATGTCAACAGTTAACTCTAAAAATTCTTTAAATTGTCCATAAAATCTATATAAACCCTCATCTATAATATTTTTTGATAAATTTGAGGTATTTTGTAAAATAACTTTTACCTGTTGTAAATGAGTTTCTCCTTCCAAATAATTAGTAATTTCTTGGGCAAAAGCTATGGTAATTTGTTCTATGGATAAAGTAGAATTATGGGGAAGAAACACTGGAAAAGCTAAGGAAGAAAAACCATTACTATCAGCGAAATGTAAACAACGATTAATGATAGTTTTAACTAAGTTAAAATCAGTTAATTCTGGCTGTTGATAATCATAAATAACACAGTGAAAAATTGATTCTACTCTTAGAGTACCAGCATTAGTCGTTAAGATTTGTCCTAATTGTCTAACTTTCTGTTGCCTTAACTCTCTAATAATACTTTCACCTCCGTTTGTTAACAACATTCTCGCAATATCTTCACTCATGGATAAATCCGTGTCAGTATAGTTAACTAAAACCTCAACATTAGGATTAATTAAAGAATTATATTCAAGGGTTAATTGAGTATTATTTATTCTTGTTTCTAAGATTAAATTAGCTAAATTTTCAGGATTTCTCAGGATTCTTTGGGAGGAGAGAATCGGCTTAATTTCTAAAGGTTGTAAACTTTGCCAAGTTAAGGGTAAACTTGCTGGATTTTGACAAATAATTGGCAACCATGTGGCGCAAGGAAACTGGTTTTCAAGAGGTTGAAGTTTTTCTCTAGCTTGTCTGACGGCTAAGTAAAGAGGATTATTAGCAGCAAAACTGGTTAAAAATTCTCGAATAAAAACATGGGCAACTTTATCAGGTATCATTTCTGTCATGACGACAATTTGTGATAAATGTAAAGCGACTAAATCTTGCGCTAATCCTAAACCCTCACAGGAGTTAAAAACTGCTAATTTTAAGCCTTTTTGAATAGCCTGTCTTAAGGCGTTTTTAAATTCTTCAATAGTAATAATATCTTCTTCATTTAGATATAATTTACCTTCCCCTGTTTCTTCATTTTTACCACTATGCCCAGCAAAAAAAAATAAGTCCCATTCTTGTTCATAAAGATGATAAAATAATTCTTTTAGACTAGGTTGAATTAAAGTAATTATTTCCGCTTCTTGTAAGTTAGTTAAAACTTCTCTATCTGGTTGTAAATTTACTCCTTCACTATTACCAAAAATAGCTAAAACTCTAATATTTCTACTTCTTTTTTCAGTTAAATTTAAAGTGTTATATTGTACAGGAGATATAGCTAATTCTGCTTTGATATATTGATTAAGAAAAGAGTCAAAAAATAGATGCCAAGGTAATAAACGTAATTCTTTTATATCCGTTTGAATCAAAAGTCTAATAAATTCTTGAGTGTCTAATCTTAATAATTTTTCTCTTATCCTTGCAAAAGATTCTACTTGACAATGATACCAATTAGATAAAGTTTGTTTAAGTTGTTGAGCTGATTCTTGACAATTATCCGTAATGTGAGTAATCTGTTGTTTAGGTGAACCTAATCTTACTTGTTGATGCAAACTACGATAACTTTCCTGCCATGTTTGATAATCATTTGTAATGGGTTGACAGGGAGGTAATGTACCTGTTACGGTTGTAAATGGATGAGTAATGCCATCAGGATTATCGTCACAAATTTGTAAAGTAACATCAAAACCACGAATAAAACTACCCGATTCTAGTTTAAAAAGAATTAACTTACCCATGTTTGATACTTAATAGTTTATAGTTAATTTTACTCCTCGTCTCCTCTTTTAGGGTAATAATAAATCCGCACCCCCCGGAGTGGGTAACACAAAAACAGGAGGAGAATTAGTATTTTGAGGATTTTGTGAAGGTTTCTGGGTTGGCTTTATCTCTTCTGTATTAGGATTATAAATACTTACTAACAAATTGACTAACTCATTTCTCTGTTTCATGGTTAGATTTTCAATGATTTTGCGATCGCTATCTAAAGGATTTTGAGTTAAAGTACTATAACCCGGATAACGTTGAGTATTAATAACTTCATTTTTACCGAGATAATCAGCTAAAGTTAACTTCCAGTCTAAACGATAGATAGTAGCTCGACTTTTGGTATATTGATGATAACGAACAAGACGACTAATTAAAGTATTGTCGATAGCAATATTGTTAGTTTCTTTACTGAGATAACTATTCTCTTTGGGTAAATAAGACAATTGCTGATAAACGACATCAGCGACTTTTTCAGGAGGAATAGTGATATTTTGGGCGAAAACAACGGAAGAAGATTTATCCTCGAATAATTGCCAAGGAAAAATATTAAGATGTTGACTCCAATAACTAACAAGAAGGGTAGTTAGTAACAAAAACCAGTATTTTAATTTTTTCCCTGTCATAATTTACCTATTTTAGTCTGATGAATCAATAAATGTGTTATCTTTTGATTATGCATCTTAATGATTAATCATCACTAATAATTTCTGGTTGAGTAAGTTCATCAGACATCTCTATAATAGCTCTAAGAACTGGTTTCATCACTTCTTCTATATTTTCCCAGTCTTCTTTTCTTCTTTGTTTCGCCCTTTTTGCCACGGCTACAGTAATTTTATAACGATTAGATGCCGCATTCATTAATTCATCACTCCGAAACATTATTTGACTGGTGTCAAAGCCACTTTTTTTGAGCATTATCGTTTTTCTATCAGGTTTCGATGTTTAATTATAACTTAATGTTGACTCTCAACGCAAAATTCCCAAAAATAAGACAAATAGAATATCGTATTAAAAAACTTAGATGAAAATCGAAACAAATATCTACTAATATTGTCAAATATCATCGTAAAATTGAGAAAAAAAATTAAATTTTCCTTAAATCTTTCTAATGTATAACATATTTTAATAATTAAGATGAATTCTAAATCTTCCGTCTCTTCTTCACTATATTCTTTAGCCCGTAATAGCTTACAACAATCCATAGCATGGTACTCTAGTAATAAACGTCGTCATTGGAATTATCCACCCAATGTAGAGTTACAAGTAGCAGTAAGAGATGATTTACGAATTTTAAAAGCTGCAGGAGTAAAATTAGAGCAACAAGTTATTAAAATAGCGGCTTTTGGCTTAGTTAGTCGAGGGAAATCTTCTGTAATTAATGCTTTGTTAGGGCAGAAAATTTTAACGACTGGAGCAATTAATGGTGTTACAAAATGGCCGAAATCTATTCCTTGGAATCTTCCTACAAGCAAAATCCAAATAGAGTTAATAGATACTCCCGGTTTAGATGAAATTGACGGAGAAACAAGGGCAAATATGGCTAAAGAAATTAGTCAACAATCAGATTTAATTTTATTTGTCATAGCTGGAGATATAACTCGCACAGAATATCTTGCTTTATTAGAATTACGTCAAAGTCAAAAACCTTTAATTTTAGTGTTTAATAAAATTGATTTATATCCCGAAACTGATTTAAAAAGTATTTATCAACAACTGCAACAATTGAGTAATGAAACAAAAAAACCTCTGTTAAATCCTGATGAAATTGTTATGATTGCGGCACAACCTCAACCTATATCTTTAAGAATAGAATTACCTGACGGCACTATTGAAAAAGAATGGGAATATCCTTCTCCAAATATTGAATCTTTACAAGAGAAAATATTAACAATTCTCAATAAAGAAGGAAAAGCATTATTAGCCTTAAATTCTCTTACTCAAGCAAAAATTGCTCAAAAAAATATTGCCCGTAAAACTATCGAATATAGAAAAAAAGAAGCAGAAGATATTATCTGGAAATATGCTAAATATAAAGCTCTAATTGTAGCAATAAATCCTATTATTTTTCTTGATTTAATAGGAGGATTAATCACGGATTTAACCATGATTCGGGCTTTAGCAAGATTATACGGTTTACCCATTACAAGCTATGAAGCAGGAAATTTATGGCAAACTATTATTAAAAGTTTAGGAGGATTATTCTTAGCAGAAATAACTACAATGATGATGTTAGGATGGGCAAAAACAACATCCGCTATCAATAGTTTATGGGAAAATCCCGCCAGTTTTACCACTTTAGCTACTACAGCCTTAGCACAAGGCTCAATTGCTGGTTATGGCTCATATTTAGTGGGAAAAACTGCACAAGTTTATTTAGAAAATGGATGTACATGGGGCAATTCTGGAGTAGATACAATTATCGCAGAAATTATCTCTCAAATGCCTCCAGATTCTATTATTTCTCGTCTTGTTTAAAACTATTTTATACTGTTTTTTAACAGTAAAATTTAGAAGTAAAACTATTAAATAAATTAAAAATAAATAAAGTTAAAAATCCTAATTGTAAAATTACTAATTACTCATTAATTTATGATTGCAAATAAAATATATCTAAAAAAAAATAAGTTTAAATCTCTTTCTAATATTTTAATGTTAGTAGGATTGATTATCACAATAATTTTTATTTTTCTAGCTTTTTGCGCACCTTTATTACAAAATATTGGTTTAATTCAAAATCCTTTAGAATCATTAAAAAATCCTATTCATCAACCTCCAAATGCTCAATATTTTTTCGGTACAAGTAGTCAGGGTTATGATGTTTTTTCTCGGACAATTTTTGGCTCACAAGCGGCTTTAAAAGTGGTATTATTAGCCACATCTTTTAGTTTAATTATCGGTGTACCTTTAGGATTAATTAGTGGTTATTTTGGTGGTAAAACCGATAAAATTTTACTATTTTTAATGGATACAATTTACACCTTACCCGGTTTATTATTATCGGTAACTTTAGCTTTTGTGGTAGGTAGAGGGGTTATTAATGCCGCCATCGCTTTATCAATTTCTTATATTCCTCAGTATTATCGAGTAGTGAGAAATCAGACTACTAGCGTTAAAACAGAATTATACATAGAAGCCGCTAAGGCAATGGGCGCATCACCCATCAGAATTTTATCGAAATATTTATTTTTTAATGTAATTCAAAATATCCCTGTTTTATTTACTCTCAATGCTGCCGATGCCATTCTCATTTTAGGAGGTTTAGGATTTTTAGGCTTAGGATTACCTGAAGATGTACCCGAATGGGGTTATGATTTAAAATTAGCTTTAGATGCTTTACCTACTGGTATTTGGTGGACTGCTTTATTCCCAGGATTAGCGATGACTACAATGGTAACTGGTTTATCTTTATTAGGTGAGGGATTAAGTGAGTTTTTCAACCCTAATAATAAATAGCTTTGGTAACAAATAATTTTTGCTAAAACTATTTATATAAATATAATAAATTTATTATGGTTCTCCTATGGAAAATTTTGAAGAAATAAAGGCTAGATTGAAAAAAAAATGGTTACATTATTATAAACATAATCGACAGTGGATTAATAAGTATTGTCAAGAGAATTGTTTTGTATCTGTACAAGGATCTTTTGAAGGTGAAACATGGGGAACAGGAGAACGTAGTTTAGATGATAAACGCTTTGCAGAAGTACATCCCCCTAGTGAATTAATTATAGGTGTTATTACTGCTTTAGAACCTTTTTTAGCACAATATTGGCTTGGTGCTTTTATGGATTTATATGCTAATAAAGAAAAAATAATCGTCGCTTTAGGTTTAAATTTTGATTCTGAATTAGAGTTAAAAAAAATTGAACAAAAAAAATGGGAAAGTCAACAATTAGTTATGGAATCTGAGGTAATTTTAGATGTAAAAAATTTAGCCGATAATCATTATTTATCTAGTACTAATGACAAGTAAATTATAACTTAAGTTATCTACAAGATTCATCTTCATTTTGGGGAATAATGATACTAAATTTTGTGCCTTTATTCTCCTTACTATTAACTTTAATATTGCCCTCACATAATTCCACTGCTTTTTTAACAATAGATAATCCTAAACCGTTTCCTTTTATATTTCCGACATTACTTCCTCTTTCAAATAAAGTAAATAATTTTGCTTGATAATCTTCTGGTATTCCAATACCTTCATCTTCTATTTCTATGATTACCTCTCTCTCATCGGCATTTAATCTTAAAATAATATTACCCCCTTCTGGAGAATATTTTATGGCATTAGATATTAAGTTATTTAAGATATGATTTAAGATTTTTTGGTCAAGATATGCTTGATAATTATCTGTATTCCGTTCAAAAATTATATTATGTTTTTCAGAAATATTATTATGTTCATCTATTACTATGTTTAAATATTCTACTAAGTTAAAATGTTGTGGATAAAGAGTTATTTTTCCTTCTTCTGCTTTACTAATTAACAATAAATCTTCTAAGGAATCATTCATCTTCCCTACCGCAGATTTAATAAAATTGAAATATCTTTGTTTCTTTTCAGGTGAAAGGAGATCGCCATAATCTCGAATTAATTCGGTATAACCAAGAATACTCGTGAGAGGATTGCGTAAATCATGGGAAGCGGTAGCTAAGGCTTGAGTTTTGATTTTGTTAAGTTTTTTTTCTGCGGATAAGTCTATTTCTCTTTGTAAATCTTCTTGATGTTTTGCCAAAGCTATAGTAATAGTGGTATTAACATCAGCAATTTTATAAGGCTTGACTAAATAACCATAAACACAAGTTGATTTTGCCCGTTTGAGGGTATTTTCATCAGCATAGGCACTAAGATATATAATGGGAGTTTTTGATTGACTATAAATAATTTCAGCGGCAGTAATTCCATCCATTTCTCCTTTCAGCATAATATCCATTAACACCAAATCAGGATTTAACTCCTGACATTTATCAATGGCTTTTTTCCCTGTGTTAACCATAGCGCAAACTTGATAACCGAGTTTTTCTAAATCTAAGGCAAGACTCTCAGCGGCAATCAATTCATCTTCCACGATTAATATTTGTAATATTTTTACTTTCATATCATCAATACTTGTCATTAATTAACAATGATGGAATAAAAAATGCTGTTGATTATATTAAGTACTAAAACTGATAGAAAAACAAGTACCAAAATTATTAGTTGTCACAGATATTTGTGCATCTAATTGTTGAGTTAATAATCTTACTAAACGTAATCCCAATGAATTAGTTCTATTCCAATCTAAATCTGGAGGTAATCCGATACCATTATCTTTAACTTCTAATATTACCTGTTTTTTTTCTCCTAAAGTCAAATTTATCATGACTTCTCCTTCACCTTTAGGAAAAGCGTGTTTAAAAGCATTAGTAATTAATTCATTGATTAATAATCCTGCGGGAATAGCAATTTCAATACTTAAATAACATTCATCTAAATTAGTAACAGGTTTGATACCTTTTTTATCATGATTATAAGAAAGAAAAAGATTTGATACTAGCTTCTTAATGTAGTCAGCAAAATTAATTTGAGAAAGGTCATCAGATTGATATAATTGCTCATGAATAACCGCCATGGTTTGAATGCGATTTTGACTATCTTGAAATAAATTTTTGACATTTTCATCTTCTATATAACTTGATTGTAAATTAAGTAAACCTGAAATTACATATAAATTATTTTTAACTCGATGATGTACTTCTTTGAGTAAGATTTCTTTTTCTTGTAGAGACTTAAACAATTTTTCTTCCGCTAAATGTCTTTCCGTAACATCCGTAGAAATACCATCAATACTTATAGCTCTATTATACTGATCATAAACGATATGGGATCTTTCTCGAATCCAACGAGTTTCTTGTGTCGATAGCTGAATTTTATATTCTAACTCCCAATTTTTTCCTTCCTCGTTTTGTAAATTCCCTAAAGAGTAACCTTCGATAATATTTTCCCAAGTATTTTCTACTACCTTACGATATTCTGGTACTACCATCTCCAATAAAACTCCTCGATTTGCTAATATATCTGCTGGAGAATATCCATAAAGTATTTGACAAGCAGGGTTAATATAACGTAAAGTTAAATCTGGTAAAGACATTGACCATACTACATCCTGTAGTGAACTTAACACACTATTCAATCGCCCTTCACTTTGTTGTAAAGATTCTTCCGCTTGTTTGCGATCGCTTATATCATTAATAACAGCAATAAAGTAGGAAGGATCAATAGTAACCCAAACTACAGACATAGTTAAATTAATCCACAAAAAGTGATCATCAGCACATTTAATGCGAATTTCTCTCTCAAAAGTAGGATTACTTCCCGACAATAAATCAGATAAATCCGTCAAAGTTGCCGACACATCATCAGGATGAATCAGAGAATGAAAATCTATATCTACCAATTGATCACGAGTGTAACCTCCTAATTGGATAAACTTATCATTAACTAAAACTAACTTACCCGGTAAACTAACTTGTACAATACCTACGGCGGCTTGATTAAAAATACTGCGAAAACGTTGCTCACTTAATTTTAATCTTAATTGTGCCAAACGGACTTCTTCAATATCTTGCCCACAAGCAATAATACCAATACCAACCCCATGATTATCAGTAAAACGATTGACATTCCAAAGTAATGTTCTTTCACTACCATCAGCCACTAAAACTTTACTCTCTAAATTACGTTGCACTTTACCGTAAGATAAACTCATATCTAGGTTTTCTTTTAAAGATTCTCGCTCATTAGGGGCAATAAAGAGTAAAAAATAATCTTCACCTAACACAGAATCTCGACTCCAACCAAAAACTTTTTCCGCTTCCTCATTCCATTCCACAATACGATATTCTTGATTAAGTACCACTAAAACAGTACCAACAGTTTGCACAAAAGTTCTTAATTGAGTCGTAGTCTGTTCTAATTCTTCCGTACGATCTTTAACTCTACTTTCTAATTCTTCATTCAAACTGCGTAATTGAGATTCTGCTTGTTTCGCTAAAGTTATATCTCTAGCCACTGCATAAATAATTCCTTCTTCATAAGGTAAACTTTTCCATGCTAACCAACGATATTGCCCATCATTAGTTAACCAGCGATTTTCAAAACTAAGACTAAAAAAGCCATTACTCAATTTTTGTAACTCATCTTTAGTAATTTCTACATCATCAGGATGCACAAAAGAAAGCATATTTTGATTTACCATCTCTTCTGAAGTATAACCCAAAGTACTCAAAAAGCTCGAATTAACCCTTTTAAATGAGCCATCAACCCCCGCAATACAAAACATATCCAAAGAAAGATTAAAAAAGTAATCTAGTTGTCTTTGAGAATTAGTACGATCAATAGCAGTAGCTAAAACATTGGCAACAGTTTGTAAAAAATTAATTTCTTCAGAGGTGAATTTGCGAGGAGTTTTACTATAAATACCCATAACGCCGAAACAGTTATCTTTACCTCCAATATTCACCATCGCACCACTGACAATGCCTGTATTGTGTAAGAAAGGAGGAGGACTAAAACGAGTTTCAATGAATAAATCTTCTGTGACAACAGGATGCAATGTGCTAAAAGTATAACCCGGCATCCAACGAGGAGATGAGCCAATTTGAGCCAATCCAATCCAATCAGCATCCCAGCCGATACCTGATTTTAGGATAAAAGAAGCCTTATTTAAGTTTAATTGTAATATATCACAAAATTTGACATTTAAAGTTTTACTAACAATTTTTACTGTCGTATTCATTAAAGTATCTAAATTATGACTAATTAAAGCAGTATTGCCTAATTTAGCGATGGCGGTTTGATATTTTGCCACTTCTAACGCCCGTTGTGCGTATTCTGATTGTTGAATAGCGATGGCAACTTGTGTACCTAATTCTTGCAGTAAATCTAACTCATCTTCATGCCAGTGACGAGGTTGAAGACAATTTTGTGTAGCTAATAAACCCCATAATTGATCATGAAAAATAATTGGTACAACTAAATTAGCTTGAATTTGTATCCCTAATAATAAATTTAGATGACAAGGGGATAAATTAGCGGTAAAAACATTATCCACTGCTTGAATTCTTCCATTCAAATAGGGTTTAATAAAATCTTTTGCAAAACAGTGATCTTGTACTACTCTACCTAATATTGACATTACCCCTTGGGTTACTGATTCGGCAATAATTACCCCATCACCATCAGGATATAACTGATAAACAATAACTCGATCACAATCTAAAAAGTCTCGTACCTCATTTACTGTATTGTTTAAGATTTCATTTAGATTTAATGATTTGCGAATACGAGAGCTTAACCCTGATAATAACTTTTCTTGTTCAACTTGTTTTTTTTCAAATTTAAAAGCAGTTTTTATCCTTTGAATTTCTTGTTGTTGATGTTTTAAATATTTACTTTGCCATAAAGGAGTTAAAACTTTAATTAAATATTTAGAAGTCACTAAATTAATTTGATTAGTAACTTTTAAAGTATGATTTTGTTTATTATTATTTGATACATTAAGTGACGAATTTACAAGAATATGATTATTAATAATTGGTACGGAATCATTTTTAATTAATACTCCACTATGATTTTCTAAATAAGTATTAACGATGGAAATTTTCTCTTGATCTATGACGATGGGCAAATTTTCGTTATCTAATTCATTAAGAGTTTTATTTTTCCAATTTGATTCTATTAATTTTTTAATAATTGCCTGAAAACTAAATACTTTAAACTCTGAATTTACTTCACAGACAAAACCTTCAAGATTATGATTTAGACTTAGTTTTTTTATAGTTGTTAACAGAGAATAATTAGAAGAAACCACCATTAAATTTGGTTTAGTTACTTCTAAAATCGAAACTTGTTGGTAAAATACTTCTTTTTGAATATAATTACAAAGACTTTTAGCTGTGATTATTCCTATTAAATTATTTTGATTATTTAAACAACCGTAAACTTGATATTTTTCTGTATAAATATTTTGAGCAAGGGTAAATAAATCAGGTAAATTATCTTCTTTTTCAGAAGGAAAACTCTCACAAAAATTTTTAGCTCGTAAAGAATAAATATTAATGTTAGAATCAATTATTTTAAGAATAATCCTCTCAGAAATAAAACCCAATGGGATTAAATTATCTACAACTATTAAATAATTATGACCCATAACTAACTTTTTGATGACATCTAAAAAAGACGTATCAGGTAAAATTAGTATGGGATGATAATCAATAATTGTCATCTTTAATTCTTCATTGATTACCATAAAAAAATTACAATTAACTATTACTATCTAATTTTAATACTGCCATAAAAGCTGATTGAGGTACGTCCACAGTACCAATAGATTTCATCCGTTTTTTACCTTTAGCTTGTTTCTGCAATAGCTTTTTCTTACGACTAATATCACCACCGTAACATTTCGCTAAAACATCTTTTCTTAGGGCTGGAATATGCTCACTAGCGATAACTTTTGCACCAATTGCCGCTTGAATAGGTACTTTAAATTGATGACGAGGAATCAATTCTTTCAGTTTTTCCGTCAAAGCACGTCCAACATTATAGGCTTTATCTCGATGAACAATCATGGCTAAAGCGTCCACTGGATCTTTATTTACCAGAATATCTAAGCGAATTAAAGGATTTTCTCGGAAGCCAATTAATTGATATTCCATACTAGCATAACCACGAGAACGAGATTTCAGTTGATCAAAAAAGTCTGTTACAACTTCTGCCAAAGGTATTTCATAAATTAAATTAGTACGATTAATGGTAAAGTACTTCATATCTATAAATATGCCCCGTCGAGTTTGACATAAATCCATCAAAGTTCCGACATAGGTTTCAGGAGTAATAATATCAACTTTAATATAAGGCTCTTCTATTTTTGTTCGTTTTTGTGGATCTGGTAGTGCGCTTGGATTATCAATTTCGATCACTTCTCCATCAATGTTAGTAACTCGATAAATTACCGAAGGTGCAGTAGTGATCAGATCTAAATTATATTCCCTTTCCAGACGTTCTTGGACAATTTCCATGTGTAATAAACCCAAGAAACCACAACGAAAACCAAAACCCATAGCGCTTGATGTTTCAGGCTCAAAAGATAACGCTGCATCGTTTAATTTTAGCTTCTCTAAAGCGTCTTTTAAGTCCGCATATTGATCCGCATCGATGGGAAATAACCCACAAAATACCATCGGTTTCGCTTCTGTATAACCGGGTAAAGCCTCCTTGGCTGGTTGATTTACTAACGTAATTGTATCTCCTACCCTTGCATCTCCCACTGCTTTAATAGCCGCCGCTAAATACCCCACTTCTCCTGCGTGTAATTCATCTACTTGCACTTGAGTCGGCGATAATACTCCCACTTCATCTAATTCGTATTGTTTTCCTGATGCCATTAACAAGATGCGATCGCCTTTTTTTATGCGTCCATCCATAACTCGGAAATAAACAATAACCCCACGATAAGCATCGTAATAACTATCAAAAATTAAAGCGCGTAAAGGTTTTTCTGTGGTATCTTCAGGAGGAGGTACTTGGGCAATAATAGACTCTAAAATATCCTCAATACCAATACCAGACTTTGCAGAAGCATGAATAATATTAGTACAATCTAAACCGACAACATCTTCAATTTCTTTGATAACTCGTTCAGGTTCAGCACTAGGTAAATCAATTTTATTTAAAACAGGGATAATTTCTAAGTTATTATCCAGAGCAAGATAAACATTAGCCAGAGTTTGGGCTTCAACCCCTTGAGAAGAATCAACTACCAATAAAGCACCTTCACAGGCAGCAAGAGAGCGAGAAACCTCATAGGAAAAGTCCACGTGTCCGGGAGTATCAATTAAATTTAAAACATAATCTTCTCCATCTCTAGCTTTATATTCCATTCTAGCGGCTTGAAGTTTGATTGTTATACCTCTTTCTCGCTCTAAATCCATATTATCGAGGAATTGAGCTTTCATATCTCGCTCTCCCACAGTACCAGTTACCTGCAACAAACGGTCTGCTAAAGTAGATTTACCGTGATCAATATGAGCAATAATCGAAAAGTTGCGCAGTCGTTTAACGGGAGCGTCAGTCATAAATTTTATTTTTGATAATGGATAAATCTTGAAGATAAAGAATTAACGTTTCTTAATTTATTTTAATATGTGTATAGGAAATTCGCTTAAGATTAACTTATTTATTTCTTTTTTTAGTGAATTATGGTTAATATCAAAATATTTCTTTTTTTTACTGAAAATTAAGATTTCTTAACTTATCTTCACAACGATCTAGGAAAATAGCGAAAAATCTAGGACAATAGAAATAGAATAATTTTGTAAAATTTATACTTAAAAGGAAAATTAAATATTATGATAAAAAATAACATTTTGTTTGAAGGTCGTGGTACAGATAAAGTTGAAATTTCCATTCATCTTGATTCTGAATTAGTAGAAAAAATCAAACATTTAACTAACGATCCTAGTCGAGTTATTGAATCTGCTCTCAAAGAATGGTTAAAAGGTGAAAGACAACAAGATGATGATTTAACTCGTCATTTACACCGTAATCCTCCCGTACCTCCCAGAGGAGAATGGAACGATTAATCATTATCAATAAACAATTAACAGTTAAACTAAAAATTTTCTTGGTTTTTTCTTTTTATATTTTCGTCGATTTCTGTATTCTTTTCTCGAAAATCAATGACATTAAATCCTCTCGAACATAATGCTCAAAATCTATCGAGTTTAGGAGCTGAATTGGTTTTTACTCAAGATATTTTAGGTCATTATCATTCTTTTTACTGGCGATCATCAAGGGATTCGATGCCATCCCAAGACGGTGATTCGCCTCCATTGTCTATAGATGATTTAACTAAAATAAAATTATTCCCCATTCAAAAACAAACTTATCTTGAGTGTATCGAGAGGGTTTTAACTCGTAAAATTCCTAAGCAGTGTCATTATATTTTTTCTGATGAAAATTACTCATTTCCTTTTAACTTAATCATTAGCCCGATTATCCTTTCCAATGGTGAAGCAAAATTAGTCTTGGTAATGGGAAATTCTGTCAAAAAAGAAGAAATTTCTTTAATTCCCGATGGTTTAAGTAATAATTATCCAGAAAGTTACCAAAAATTACTTATTAATATCTCTCGAAAAATTCGCCGTACTCTTGATTTAGAAACTATTTGGCAACAAACCGTTGATAGTATAGGATTAGGTTTAAAAGTTAATCGTTGTTTGATTATTGTCCCAAGTTATGATACAGATTTTTTAGAAATTAAAGCTGAATATTGCGACCCTCGTTACAACTCTTTGTTAGGATTTAGGTTCAATTTTCATGACTATGAAGAAGTAAAAAAAGCGATCTTATTTCGCCAACCTACTACTATTAATTTAGATGGCGGCACTTCTTCTCAGGCTTTGTCAGTGTTATTAGTACCTACTTTTTATCAACAAGAATTTAACAGTATTATTTGTCTTCATCAATGCGATCACCAAAGACAATGGAATGAATCAGAATTAGAATTAGTCCAAGAATTGGGAGATCAAGTTGGTACAGCCATTGCTCAAGGTACAATTTATCAAAAACTAGAACAGGCAAACGCCGAAGCAAAAGAAGCATCAAGATTAAAAAGCGAATTTTTGGCTAGTACAAGTCATGAATTAAGAACACCATTAAACGGAATTTTAGGGTTTTTAAAATTAGTTTTAGACGATATGGCTGATGATATAAAAGAAGAAAGAGAGTTTATTGATCAAGCCTATCATTCCGCTTTACATTTATTAAACTTAATCAATGATATTTTAGATATTGCCAAAATAGAAGCAGGAAAATTAGAATTTAACTTAGATTCCATCTCTTTAAACTCCATCTGTGAAGAAATTTATAAATTTGCTCATAATCAAGCACAGAAAAAAAATATTTACTTTAAAATTAATTTACCTTCAACTTATGATGAAATATTACTTCAAGCGGATTATCAAAGATTATTACAAGTAATGTTAAATCTAGTGGGAAACTCCATTAAATTTACCCATGAGGGAGGAATTGAAATTACCGCAGAAATTATCTTCAAAAAATTCTCAGTGTTAGATATAAGTGTACCAGGCATGGTAAAAATTAATGTAGCGGATACAGGTATCGGGGTTTCTTTAGATAAACAAGAAAAGCTATTTGAAACATTCTATCAAGTTGATGGTTCGAGAACAAAGGCTTATGGTGGTACTGGTTTAGGTTTGGCTATCTCTAAACGCCTTATTGAAGCTATGGGCGGTAAAATTTCTTTTTATAGTATGGGCGAAAGTTTAGGTTCAACGGTAACATTAACTGTACCTCTTTCTCAATTACCTATTTTAAAAACCGAAAAATAAAAACAACTTTCCTGATTCGTTATCATAGCTGAAATGTTTGGATTAAAAGCATCATAATGTTGAAAAATTCTTGGACTAAATTTACTCTCACTTTAATTACTATTGTCAGTCAAACTTTTTTTAAATTACCCGTTTCTGCCGTTACTAATTCTTACTGTCAATTAGATCAAAATACTATCACCACAAAAGAAAATCTCCGTCAAAAAGCCATAGCTGGAAATACCGCCGCACAACAGGAATATAAACAAATGTTGCAACAACATGGAAATTTATTAAGAAATTGTCGTCAAAATAATTGGTTAAAAGAACAAGCTATCTGGGTTAGATTATATCCTTGTGATGTTCAGGCAGGATCAATTGATAAAGTATTAGATACCATAGTTAATCAAGGTTATAACGCCGTTTATTTAGAAGTTTTTTTCGATAGTCAAGTACTTTTACCAAAAAATGGTAATTACACACCTTGGCCTAGTGTTATAGATGTATCAGGACAAGAAAATCGAGATTTATACGCAGAAACTCTACAAAAAGGAAGAGAAAGAGGTTTAAAAGTTTATGCTTGGTTATTTTCCATGAATTTTGGCTATTTATACTCTCAAAAACCCGATCGCCAACCTGCTTTAGCTCGTAACGGCAAAGGACAAAGTAGTATTGATGTTGTGCATGATCAATCTCAAGCCTTTATTGATCCTTATAATTCCCAAGCTCGTCAAGACTATACACAGTTATTACAGGCAGTTATACAGCGTCGTCCCGATGGTGTTTTATTCGATTATATTCGTTATCCCCGTGGTAGTGGACAACAATCAGTGGTTAGTAAAGTCAAAGATTTATGGATTTATGGGGATGCTTCTAAACAAACTCTTTTCAGAAGAGCTCAAAATCAACAAGGTAGATGGCTATTAGAAAGATATGTTAATCAAGGTTTTATTAATGCTAATGATATAGCACAAATGAAAAATTTATATCCCGATGAAAAAACCCCCCTTTGGCAAGGTAGAAGTGCCTCTGCACCAAACACCTTATCAGCTTTACAAATAGATATTTGGTATTTTACCGTAGCTCATGCGGCTCAAGGAGTCATTGATTTTCTCGATTTTGCTTCTAATCAAGTCAAACAAAGAGGAATAACTACGGGTGCAGTATTTTTCCCCGATGGGAATCAAGTAGTAGGAGACGTTGGTTTTGATTCTCGTTTACAACCTTGGGATAGTTTTTCTCAAAATATGGAATGGCATAGTATGTCTTATGCGTTATGTGGTAATCCTAATTGTATTGTTGATCAAGTAAAAAGGGTTTTAAGCGCATCCTCTCAAGGAAGTAATGTTATGCCCGTTTTAGCAGGATTTTGGGGTAGAGATGACGGAAAACGTCCTTCTTTAGAATCTCAAATGGAAGCCATGAGAACTTCCGCAAAACCAGTACAATCAATTAGTCATTTTGCTTATTCTTGGCTTTATCCAGAACATACACGTCAACGACAAAGTTGTAGTCTTTAATTTTTTTAACTCTAGTTTATTGTAAAATTTTCCAAAGAAGCGAAATTTAATTATTGATTACCTCTAAAAGAATTATAAAAATGACTCGAATTACTTCTCATCAAAAAGCTAAAGCCTTAAAATCAGGTAGTCGCCGCCCTGCCAAAGATTTATGTAGTGAATGTGGCTTGTGTGATACTTATTATATTCATTATGTTAAAGAAGCCTGTGCTTTTATTAATCAACAAATCGCTGAATTAGAAGCCGATGCCCATGGTCGTAGTCGAGATTTAAACAATGAGTATGACGTTTATTTCGGAGTCCATCAACAGATGATGTCGGCAAAGAAAAAACAACCCATCGAAGGGGCTCAATGGACTGGTATTGTTAGTACCATCGCCTGTGAAATGTTAACTCAAGGGCTAGTAGAAGGGGTTGTATGTGTTCAAAGTAGCGAAAATGATCGTTTTCAACCTAAACCCATTATTGCCACTACCACTGACGAAATTTTAAGGGCAAGGGTAAATAAGCCTACTTTATCCCCCAATTTATCAGTATTAGAACAAATTGAGCAATCAGGGATGAAACGCTTATTAGTTATCGGTGTTGGTTGTCAAATTCAAGCCTTACGCGCGGTGGAAAAAAAATTAGGTTTAGAAAAACTTTATATTTTAGGCACTCCTTGTGTTGATAATGTCACCCGTGCTGGTTTACAGAAATTTTTAGAAACTACCAGCAAATCCCCTGATACTGTTATCGCCTATGAATTTATGCAGGATTTTCGAGTACATTTTAAACACGAAGATGGTAGCGAGGAAAAAGTACCTTTCTTTGGCTTAAAAACCAATAAATTAAAAGATGTTTTTGCCCCTTCTTGTATGACTTGTTTTGATTATGTCAACTCTTTGGCCGATTTAGTCGTGGGTTATATGGGTGCACCTTTTGGTTGGCAATGGATTGTAGTGCGTAATGAAACGGGTCAAGAAATGTTAAATTTAGTTCATGATCAACTTGATACTCAACCAGTAATGTCTAAAGGCGATCGCAAACAAGCAGTACAAAATAGTATTCCAGCTTATGATAAAGGCGTAACATTGCCTATGTGGGCGGCACAACTTATGGGAGTAGTCATCGAGAAAATTGGCCCTCAAGGGTTAGAATATGCTCGTTTTTCCATTGATTCTCATTTTACTCGCAATTATCTCTATGTTAAGCGTAATTACCCCGAAAAACTAGCAGATCATGTGCCTAATTATGCTCAAAAAATTGTATCTCAATATAAATTACCAGAATAAAATAGTTTTATGAGGGGAGAAAGTTGACAGGAAAACATTAATTAAGATATTATTACTTCTTGATTGTTAATTGCTAATTGTTAATTATCCGTGCAGACGTAGATAAAAGGTAAATCTATTATCCTCGTTTGCACTCCCCAAAAATAAAGTTAATATCTTAATTTCAAGAGCTGAATAAGAGTAAAACTTAGTCTTCAGGAAAACCTTTTTTCAGCAAATTATAGTTTGAATTTCTATGACGAAACCAACCGAAACTTCTATCTCCTCTCAAAAAATTCCTCTTTGGACTCAAATTAAAGAAAATTTTGGTATTGTCATTATAGGATTAATTTTAGCGGTTTTGATCCGAATTTTTATCGCCGAACCTCGTTTTATTCCTTCTGAGTCTATGTATCCCACTCTTGATATTGGCGATCGCTTAGTAGTGGAAAAAGTTTCTTATCGTTTTACAAAACCTAAAGATCAAGATATAGTAGTATTTACTCCTCCGCCACAGTTACAGGTATTAGGATATGACGCAAGTCAAGCATTTATCAAAAGAATTATTGCCAAAGAAAAAGAAACCGTAGCGGTAAAAGAAGGAATAGTTTATGTCAACGGAATAGCGACAAAAGAAGAATATATTTTTGAAAATCCTGAGTATAGTTTAGACACCATAGAAATTCCCAAAGGGTATGTTTTTGTGATGGGAGATAATCGTAATAATTCTAATGACTCTCATATTTGGGGTTTTTTACCTCAAGAAAATATTATCGGTAAGGCCATTTTTACATTTTGGCCTCTCAAACATTTTGGTAAAATTAATTAGGGTTTGCCTCATGGTATTTTGGTGAAGGTAGGTATCAGGTATCAGGTTAAATACTTATAAATCAAAGTGTTTAGTCAATTGTACGGGCTTAATATATTAAGCCGCTACTTTCTCCTTTTACCTTGATAAAAAATTTATGATTAACTCAGATTATTACTTCATAAAACCTGTGCCCTTAACCATGCGACGGGTAAATAAAGCATTTTATTGGGAGTAGGCACAAAAGCACGACGATTAAAAACGTCATAGTTATTTTTGGCAATAATATCTAATATCCCTTGATATAACATTAAAGCAGACCAAACAGGCCAACGTCCATCAGAATTTAACGCCTTAATACCTCTTTCTGCGGATTCATAATATTCCTTTGCTCGATCAATTTGGAATTGCATTAAGTTACACCAACGATCATCTATTACTCCTTTAAATAACTCTTCTTCGGTGTAATTAAATTTAGCTAAATCTTCCAAAGGTAAATAAATTCGATTTCTGCCTCTATCTTCTCCCACATCTCGGAGAATATTTGTTAATTGATTAGCAATACCAAGGGCAATGGCTTCTTCTTCGGGGATATATACTGAGTTATTATACCAAGGAGCATTGAGATAATTATTATCAATTCCTAGTACAGAAGAAGACATTAAGCCTACAGTACCAGCAACACGATAACAATAGAGTTTTAAATCCTCGAAAGTTTCATAACGATTACGGTATAAATCCATTCTTTGCCCAGCAATCATATCCCGAAAGGGTTGAATATCCATAGGGAAACGTGCGAGGGTATCCACTAAAGCCACATCAGGATCATCGATAGGTTGCCCTGCAAATACTGATTCTAGCTGTTTCTCCCATAAATCAAGGGTTTCAGGAGTCGTTAACTGGGCTTGAGGGCCATCCACTAATTCATCGGTACGCCGACACCAGACATATATAGCCCAAATGGCACTTCTTTTTTCTTTAGGCATTAATAAAGTACCTAAATAAAATGTTTTAGAATACTTAGCAGTCACCTGACGACAGTATTCATAGGATTCCTCTGGAGAGGCTAGGGGTTGTTTCGGTTGTAATTTTTTATGCAGTTGCAGCATTCATCCCTGCTGAAATAGTTAGCTAAGATTATATATAAAAATAAGAATAATGACGATTCTACAGTATTGTCTCACTTTCTGAGCAATTTTCATCACTAATTATGGAAAGACGAAATAAGATAAACGTAGGGTAGGCATTGCCTACCTTCAGCAATAATTTAATAGTTTATGGTAGGTAATCCAAGAATCATAAATTTTCTCAGTATTTGAGAGAATTATTCGTCAAGGCAAGAAATATTATGTCATGGTTATATTTATCTGTAATTAATCTACACTAACGCTGGTTGTTTCGTTGTACTATTAACAGGGTAATCTTTAATAACTACTTGAGCAGTTCTTTTTCCTGATAATACAGCACCTTCCATACTTCCTAAATATTCTTGCATGGTGAAATCTCCTGCTAAATAAAAATTAGAAATGGGAGTTTTTTGAGATGGGCGATAGGCTTGTCTGCCTGGTGTCGCTTTATATACTGATCTTGGGGTTTTTACCACATGAGATTTTAAGAGTTTTGTGGGGTTATCACCGTTAAAGTGTTGAGGAAAAAGTTTTTTTAATTCCTCGATGGTGACAGCGATAATTTCTTCATCAGATTTTGTGATCCAATCATGAGCAGGAGCTAAAACTAACTCTAACATTGATTTATCAGGGTTACTATATTCTTTACAAGTGTTGCTCATATCCGCATAAACACTTAAAAGGGGAGAGCGAGAAAACAATAAATGATCAATATCGGTAAGTTTACGATCAAACCATAAATGTAAATTAATAACAGGTACTCCTTCTAAACCTTCTAATTTTTGGAAAAAGAGATTTTCTTTCCAAGGTTGAGGTAACATCACTTTCAAAGGATCGACAGGCATCGCAGAAACATAAGCATCGGCGGTAAAAATCTCATCTTCACTACCGTTTAAACCTCTTAATAAAAAGCCTTTAACGCTTCCGTCCTCTTCTAACAAAATCTCTTTTAAAGGGGCATTTAAACGCACTTCACCTCCTCTTGCGGTGATATATTCTACTAAAGGCTCACATAATCTTTCTGTGGGTGAACCATCTAAAAACGCCATTTTAGAACCATTTTTCTCTTGTAAAAAGCGATTTAAAGCCGTTAATAAAATAGTAGCTGAAATCTCATTAGGATCAATAAAGTTTAATGCTTTTGACATAGCGATAAAAACTTCTTTTTCGATACGAGGAGGAATATTCTGTTTTGCCATCCATTCTGACCATGAATATTTATCCATCTCCTCTACATAATCTTGACCTTTAATAATCGCTGGTAATAAGCCTAAACCGAATTTTATTTTTTCCCCCCAAGTTAACATATCATTATTCCCTAAAATGGCTACTAAACCATTGATGGGAGCTGGAAGATCAGGAAAATCAAACCTTGAATAAGTACCCGGTTTTTCAGGTTGATTGAAAATCATACTATGTTCTTTCCACTGCAAACGGTCTTCTATTCCTAATTCATGGAATAATTGCAACATATTAGGATAAGCTCCAAAGAAAATATGAAGTCCTGTTTCATACCAATCTCCATCTTCATCTTTCCATGCGGCAATCTTACCGCCTAAAACGTCTCTTCTTTCAAGGACAATGGGTGTATATCCTGCATCTGCTAAGTATTTTGCACAAGAAAGTCCTGCTAATCCTGCACCTGCTATGGCTATTCGCATCTATTTTTTTCTTTTATACTATTTCTCTTTATCATTTTAGTAGTAATTCTTCACATTTCGTAACATTTTTTTAAGATTTTTTTCTTTTTCTTTATTTTTCAGCTATCCCCTCCATGGAATCACCCGTTAAATTTCAGAATAGAAGTAAAATCTCCGTTACAATAAGGTAAATTGTATCAATTGTTATAAATTAGGAGTCTAAAAAATTGAGTCGTCAAGTAACCGCCAGTATATCTAACTTAATTGGAGGAATTTTAGCCGCTTTATTAGTTTTTGTAGGCTTTAATTCATTTATTATCATTAACCCAGGACAAACAGGAGTATTAAGTATTCTCGGAAAAGCTCAAGATGGTGCTTTATTAGAAGGAATCCACTTCAAGCCTCCTGTTATTTCAACGGTAGATATTTATGACGTAACAGTGCAAAAATTTGAAGTTCCAGCTCAAAGTTCCACAAAAGACTTACAAAATTTAACCGCTAGTTTTGCCATTAATTTTCGTCTTGATCCTTTAAAAGTAGTAAACATAAGAAGAACACAAGGTACATTACAGAATATTGTTTCTAAAATTATTGCACCTCAAACCCAAGAATCTTTTAAAGTAGCAGCCGCTAAACGTACCGTAGAAGAGGCTATTACTAAACGTACGGAATTAAAAGATGATTTTGATCAAGCCCTTAATGGTCGTTTAGAAAAATACGGTATTATTGTTTTAGATACCAGTGTTGTTGACTTGACTTTTTCCCCTGAATTTGCTAGGGCTGTAGAAGAAAAACAAATTGCCGAACAACGGGCACAACGAGCAGTTTATATCGCTCAAGAAGCCGAACAACAAGCCCAAGCCGACATTAATAGAGCTAAAGGTAAAGCAGAAGCCCAAAGATTACTCGCTGAAACATTAAATAATCAAGGGGGTAATTTAGTATTGCAAAAAGAAGCCATTGAAGCATGGCGTTTTGGTGGCGCTCAAATGCCAAAAGTATTAGTAACTAATGGTAGTGGAAGTGGCGGAAATGTGCCGTTTATTTTTAATCTTAGCGACGTCGAAAAATAATTGACAATTGACTTTTAATAATTGATAATTAAATTAGTTAAAGTTATTTTTATCAAGGGAATAATCTACCATTAATTAGATAAAAAAATCTTCCCTTTTTAGGAGAAAATAAAACAAGATGTTAGAGAATTTACCCCCTCTTAATAATGATACTATTTGGCAAATCATTGACGAAAAATTAGACAACGATCTTGTTAATAAATTAGTCTGGTATTATTTAGGTTATCGTTACGATTCAGTTAATCAAACATGGGATATTTCTCAATTAGAAGAATCTTGGAAACAAGAGTATCCTAGTCCTCCAGATTTTATAGCTAATCGTCCTCCCAATGTCAAGTTAACTCGCTCAATTCTTCCTGAAAATAAACAACTATTAAAAGAAGAATTAGGTTTTAAGGGTTATAAAATAGGTGAATTTGGACCTCCTCAAACCCGTCGAGCTACCATCGCAAATTGGTTATTAGGCTATAGAAAAATCCATAATTTAGAATGTTAAATTAAACCTATGAGTGAAACTATTTTTAGTAAAATTATTCGTCGAGAAATTCCTGCAAATATTGTTTATGAAGATGATTTATGTTTAGCTTTTACTGATATTAATCCTCAAGCACCTACTCATATTCTCGTTATTCCTAAACAATTTATTAAGTGTATTGACACCGCCCTAGATGATGATCAAACATTATTAGGACATTTACTATTAACCGTTAAAAAAGTGGCCGCCAATGCTAATCTTTCTAATGGTTATCGTATTGTAATTAATAATGGTAACGATGGAGGACAAACCGTTGATCATCTTCATTTACATATTTTAGGCGATCGCAAAATGCAATGGCCACCGGGTTGATATTTAATGAGGGATAGTAGTAGGTAACTTTTATTGATGTAATTGAGAAAAAATACCAAAAACGGAAGTATAACCATGTAGAAAAGTATTACCTGCTACAGGACCAATTTCACCGTTACAAAAAAAGCCTGATAGAGGAATATCCCTCACATAATCAGAAAATAATTCAGAGTCAAAATTAGGTTTTCCATACAATCCCTCTCCTCTACCTAAACAAGAAAAGATTAATGCACCAATAGATGAAACATTATCGGAATTTTCGTTATGATAATTAGTCAATAAAGTTTCTAAATCATCAGCAGAAGCCTTTGCATCCCTTAAGTGAAAACGAATCCTTTGCCCTGCCCGAATTTTGTCACCTACGGCGATCGCACCGTATTTAGGATCAACACCGACAAGGTTACGGATTAAAAAATCCCCTGCTTTTAGCTGTAATTTAAACTCATCTCTCGCAATGCCCATAAATAAAGAATATTGAGCTAAATCTTGATCTTCTTTGCTAAGATTAGCAATTAACTGCCGTAATAAAGTTAGAGGATTATCGGTTTTACCAACATTGTCAGTCATTTCGAGAATAATATTTTTTTCAGCCTTAGTAACTTGATAAATATTACCTATGGGGCGACAACCTTGGGCGACGATGGATTGAATCTTAATATTACCGCTAAGAGCTACTCCTACAGTACCTTGTGTGAAAAAAGATTTTTGCTCATGATCTCCATTAAAATAAAATAAACCACTACCCACGCCCATAGTACTGGCACTTGCTAAACCACCGACTTTAGTTGCCCCTGGATAAGCAAAATCTAAACCTTCTAATAGCTCATTGATTTTAGCGGAAAAAGCATCCGATAAAAGAATAAAATGAGGTTGTTTTTCTGTGGCTACACCAATCATCTTACACCATTGAGTGGGAGAGCTATCTAAATCAGGTAAATCCTGTGCCGTGACATAAAAAGGAGTGATTTGAACATCAGGAAGAGTCGCTACTGTTAAACTTAAAGCTGGACTTCCTTCAATTTCTTGAGGTTGATTATCATTTTTCATGCCCACAATTGCACCTCCTCCGCAACCAATAACACAAGGTAATGATAATTTATCTAATAAAATGGGCATCAGTCGAGGATAATCACTAGCAAAAACTGAAGAAATAAATATAATCCCCAGATGAGGCGTTGTGGTTAATTTTGCCTGTATTTTAGTCACTACTTCATCAATGGCTTTTTCTAAAGACGCATTTTTTGACAAAGCATTTATCCACTGAATTTGATTTGACATAATAAGATATTCACCTTCAAGAAAAATATTGATGTTATCGGAATAAATAGTTTTCCTATCATAAATTATCTATAGCAATCTTTAAATCATTTGTGAATAATAAATAAATTTTGAAAATTAAATAGTTTGAGTCAATTTTAATTTCATTACCCTTACCCTTACCCTTTTCCCTTACCCTTTGCCCCCCGAAAATTTTATGGTTCACTCAGGTTAAAATAGTCAAAAAATAGATATTGACAAGAGATCCACTTAAAAGTTATTATGGACAATTGTGAGTTTTTGAGTAATAAATCTCCATGTCTATAAATGCAAAAGCGATAATCGAGTCCATTGAAGCTGGTTATCTGAAAGACAAAGGCACATTACCATCGATCAATATCGGCGACACCGTAAAAATAGGTGTACGCATTCAAGAGGGTGGTAAAGAAAGAATACAACCCTTTGAGGGAACAATTATTGCCATGCGTAATGGCGGTATCAACGAAACAATTACCGTGAGACGAGTTTTTCAAGGTGTTGGCGTAGAAAGAGTCTTTATGATTAATTCTCCCGTCGTCGCTAACATTCTCGTAATTCGTCGTGGTAAAGTCAGAAGAGCAAAATTGTACTACCTCAGAGATAGAGTCGGTAAAGCTACCCGTATTAAACAACGTTTTGATCGCCCCATTGAAGGGAGTAAGGTTAAAGCAAAATAGTTTCTCTATTATATTTATATACTTTCGTACAACACTATAAGTGAAACAAAAAGTATAACTGTTATAACTACTATCTTGAAGTTTAGTTCCAACTAACTATAAACAGGTTAATATTTTCTAATACTTGACAAAATTTAATCAAAAAAGTTATATTATTTAGATATACGCCTTTAGTTCAGTTGGTAGAACGTCGGTCTCCAAAACCGAATGTCAGAGGTTCGAGTCCTCTAGGGCGTGTTGGTCTAATAAAAGATAATTATGTAGTGAAATGACTCTATAATAGAGACTAAATAGTGGTTTTGCTGGTCATAATCACAAAGAAACGTCTATTAATGAGGGAATTATCGTGGCAAATAAGGAAACTGTCAAGGAGAAAAACATTACTCCGTCTGACTCTCAAAATAATAGTTTGACTCAAGCTAATTTTGTAGAGGAAACTAAGCAAGAATTGGCTAAGGTTGTTTGGCCTTCCCGTCAACAACTACTTAGTGAGTCTCTTGCGGTAATTTTAATGGTTGCTCTGGTAGCTAGTTTGATTTATCTCGTAGATAAAATATTTGGCTGGGCTGCAGGGAAGGTGTTTTAATGAGTTTTACTCCTGAAAATGAACCTGAATCAACTCCGAAAAAAGTAGCCGTGGGAAAACCCCGTTGGTATGTTGTACAAGTAGCAGCGGGTTGCGAAAAAAAAGTTAAAACCGACATCGAACAAAGAGTAAATAGCTTTAACCTCGGTGATCGTGTTTTAGATATACGGATACCTCAAAGTCCCACTGTAAAAGTCCGAAAAGATGGCAGTCGCTATCACGGAGAAGAGAAAGTGTTACCCGGTTATGTGCTAGTGCAAATGATCTTAGATGATGATGCTTGGCAAATGGTAAAAAATACTTCTAATGTAATTAACTTTGTAGGAGCAGAACAACGACGAGCTGTAGGTAGAGGTAGAGGTCATGTAAAACCAATGCCATTATCCCACTCAGAAGTTGACCGCATTTTCAAACAAATGGATGATGCCGAACCTGTAGTCAAAATTGATATGCAGGTAGGAGATAAGATTGTTGTATTATCTGGCCCATTTAAAGATTTTGCAGGAGAAGTAATTGAAGTTAGTACAGAAAGAAGTAAACTGAAAGCACTATTATCAATCTTTGGGCGAGATACTCCCGTAGAATTGGAATTTAATCAAGTAGAAAAACAAGGATAAAAGGATACTTTAACAATGGCAAAAAAAGTCGTTGCATTGATCAAATTAGCTTTACCCGCAGGTAAGGCAAACCCAGCACCTCCGGTTGGTCCTGCATTAGGTCAACATGGTGTGAATATTATGGCATTCTGTAAAGAATATAACGCCAAAACAGCAAATCAGGTTGGGATGATTATTCCTGTCGAAATTTCTGTTTTTGAAGATCGTAGTTTTACTTTCATTCTTAAAACTCCTCCTGCTTCTGTGTTAATCAAAAAAGCGGTAGGTGTTGAAACTGGTTCAAAAGAACCTAATCGCATTAAAGTAGCAAAAATTACTCGGGATCAGTTACGAGAAATTGCTCAAACCAAAATGCCAGACTTGAATGCTAATGACATTGAAGCAGCTATGAAAATTATCGCTGGTACAGCCCGTAATATGGGTGTTACCGTAGTTGATTAAAAAAAACAACAATTTTATACCCACGAACCCAACTAACATATAGTTGAATATAAAAGAAATTTTATTCTGGGGAGAGGTATTATACAACCACAAAGGTCATATTTTGAAGCTACAGAATCTCTGTAACGCTGATAACTGACCGCTAAAAGTATAACTTCGTTATTTTACCCAAGGAGATACATAACGTAAATGAGTAAAAAAGTAAGTCGTAGATATAAAGAGGCCGCTTCTAAGGTGGAAGCCAAAGCCTATCAGCCTTTAGAAGCATTACAATTATTAAAAGAAATTGCTACTGCTAAGTTTGACGAAACTACGGAAGTTCATATTCGCTTAGGGATTGATCCTAAATACACGGATCAACAATTGAGAACTACTGTTAGTTTACCTAAAGGTACAGGGCAAACTGTCCGAGTAGCCGTAATTACTAGAGGTGAGCAAGTAAAATTAGCTGAGTTAGCTGGTGCTGATATTGTTGGGGAAGAAGATTTAATCGACGAAATTCAAAAAGGAATGATGGATTTTGATGTTTTAATCGCTACTCCCGATATGATGCCTAAAATCGCTAAATTAGGTCGTGTTTTAGGTCCTAAAGGTTTAATGCCTTCTCCTAAAGGTGGTACTGTTACTACTGATTTGGCTGGGGCTATTAATGAGTTTAAAGCTGGTAAATTAGAATTTCGTGCAGATCGTACTGGTATTGTCCATGTACTTTTTGGGAAATCTTCTTTCTCTACTGAGGATTTATTATCTAACTTAAAAGCAATACAAGAAACCGTTGATCGTCAGCGTCCTTCGGGTGCTAAAGGTCGTTACTGGCGTAGTGTATATGTTTCTTCTTCTATGGGACCTTCCATTGAAGTTGATATTAATTCTTTAAGAGATCTTAAATTAAACGATTAATTTTTGTCCCCTTGCCCCCAACTTTGGGGGATAAAAAAGTCCCCAGTATAGGGGATTTAGGGGCTAATTTATAAAGCTCAAAAGTTCATAATTTTATGATCGAAACCTTACAATCGAGTATCATTATTTCCTGTCAAGCACCTAGTGATTCACCGTTACATAATCCAGATATTATTTCAGCCATAGCCAAAGCCTGTGTTAATCAAGGGGCGAAGGGTTTAAGGATTGATAGTCCTAGTCATATTAGAGCAGTTAAGCAATTATTACCAGATATTCCCGTTATCGGTTTATGGAAACAAATGGGACTTAATTCTTCTGTATATATTACTCCTCGTTTTATCGATGCCCTAGCAGTAAGTGAAGCAGGAGCGGATATTATCGCCATTGATGCCACTCAAAGAAGTCGTCCTGATGGGGAGACGTTAGCAGAAATTATTACTCAAATTAAGGAAAAACTAGGGAAGTTGGTAATGGCTGATATTGATACTCTCGAAAATGCCATGGCCGCTTCTGATGCTGGTGCTGATTTTATTGGCACAACTCTTTATGGTTATACAGAAATAACACAAGATTTGATACCCCCTAGCTTTGAATTTATCGAGAAATTAGTGAAAACTATCGATAAACCAATTATTTGTGAAGGAGGAATTAAAACCCCTGAAGAAGCAAGAAAAGCCCTTGATTTAGGATGTTTTTCTGTGGTAGTAGGTACGGCAATTACAGGTATTGATTTATTGGCTCAAAAATTCATTAAAATAACACAAGAAGTAATACTTCATGAAACATCATGGGAAACTTTTTAAAATCAGTATTTTATCCGACGACATTAATATTTTTTTCAGAATCTTCGTTTATCCACGCTACTACTAATTCATAACCGACAATTAAGATTACAGGACCTACAAATAAACCGAGAATGCCGTGAGCAAGTGTTCCACCAATTACCCCTAGTAAAATGATCACGATCGGAACGGGTAGTCCTTGTCCCATTAAAATTGGTTTAAGTAAATTATCAATCAACATAGCCGGAATCATCCAGATAGTGAAAAGTAAAGCCACTAAAGGATTCATGGTTGACCAAGCAAATATAATCGCAGGTAAAACAATCAACCCCGGACCAATTTGAATAATACTCAGGAATAAACACAGTAAAGTTAGTATTCCTGCGGCAGGAATGTTGGCTAAAATCAATCCAAAAGCGACTAAAAGAGTTTGGATAACCGCAACCCCGATTACTCCACGAGTGACACTACGAATAGTAATGGTTGCGAGTTGCATAAACTCTTCCCCTCTGACTGGTGCTAACCTTAATATAAATAATTTTACCTCTTGATTTAGACTTTGGGCTTTCAGAGTTAATATCACTGCAATAATTATAGATATAATAAATTTCAGTAAGATTAAACCCACATTGGTTGCCTGTAATAAAAGGGTTTTAGAAAACTTGACGATTGGTGTGTGGAATTGACTAATTAATCCTTTCAAATTTACCGATGCTAATTGCCAAATATCATTTAAAGGTTTGCCAATGACGGGTAAATCCGCAATTTCTGGGGATGGAGGCGGTATAACTAAGGTACCAGCTTCAATGCCGTCAACAATGGTTTGAGCATTATGAAACAGAACCGTTGCAATTATACTAACAGGGCCTAAAATAATTCCAATACCCACTAAAGCAAGGATTATGGCGGATAACTTTCTACGTCCTCCTAAACGGTTTTTTAGCCACTCAAATACAGGAAACAGGGCGATCGCCAAGACTACTGCCCAAAGGATGATAATGATAAACGGACGAATGAGAATAAAGCACCAAGCCAATAAGAAGCCGATGACAAAAAATCGAATGATAGTATTAATAAGTTTAGAATTATTGTCCATGGAAAAATCAATTTTAGTATAGTTTAAGTCAATTTGAATCCCGTTGCCCTTTCCCCTACCTTCCAAGATCTGAGTAAAAATTAATATTGTATGACTTTGTAAACCGTTGCACCATTTTGATAAACAGTTTCATAATAAATACCAGCACAGTCATAATACTGATAGTCACCATCTTGAATTAAGTTACATCCATCAGGGAGATAGTTAACGACAACACCCACAGGAGGAGAGGTAATAACATAGCTACTGCCACTGGGTTGCATATAAACTCCATCAGAATAGATATAGGAAGTTGAGCCAACATAAACAGTATCATAGTACGGGGGAGGAGTGTTTACACTTGCACCGATGGCCAATCCAGCCGTTAATCCTGCTAATCCAGCCCAAGCACCCCATCCAGGAGGAGCATAGTAGCCTCCGCCATACCATCCGCCACCATTCCAATTATTGTTAACAAAATCTTGGCGGTTATCTTGACGATTTCCGGCATTGTTTTGACGGTTATCTTGACGATTCCCAACATTGTCTTGACGGTTTCCTTGATTTTGACTGCGGTTATCTTGACGATTACCTTGAGCATCACTACGATTATTTTGACGATCGCCTTGATTAGCTTGACGAGTACCTTGATTTTCGCTTCGAGTACCTTGCCGATCGCCCTGACTAGCTTGACGACTACCTTGACGACTACCTTGACGACTTTGGGGGGAATTACTAAAATTACCACGATTTTGTAAACTGGTACTACTACCTACTCGTGGAGATGCACCACCACCTCTTGAAGCATTATTTCTTGAACCTGAACTTCTCGAACCGCTTGATCTTTGTACACTGCTAGTTCTAGCACCCCCACCACCTCGGCCACCGCCTCCACGCCCAGCGTATGCCACATCGGATAAAACAGTTAGGAGAGTGAATAAGACAGCGAAGGTAAAAATAAAGGGTTTTTTTGCTAAGTTTTTCATGATTAACTTCTGTAAATTTAATTATTTGATTTAGGTTTTGAGTTTGTTGTTATTTTTTAAACAGGCAAAAGGTCTGTCTTACTTCTGTTATCTTTAAGGTGAGGATGGTAATATTTTCACTTTGAAATCATCCTTAGAGGGGGTAAAAGTAAAAGTGTCGGCAGAAAATGAGGGTTTAAAGTTCCAATTAGAAAATAACACCGTATATTGGGGTGCATGGGGTAAATTTTTATAGGTGACGATGGCTTTTTTAATTAAAGGAGGCTCATCTTGACTTATCCATAGTTGCCCATCCCAATCATCGGTGACAATCAGTAATTGATCTGTTTCAATTCGATTAACTAAATTACTACCGATGTATAAAGGTTCTTCTGCTATATTATCTAGGATAGTACAAGGGTTACTGGTAAATAAGTTAGACATGGGAATAGTAAAACCTAATTTTTCCTCAATAGTGTTCAGCATTTCATCAATATTAACAGGTGCTTCATTGGTGGCAAAAACATTGAGATTAGGAGAAAATAAGGTAATAGTTTTACCATCATAATAAAAACTTCTATTACCTTGATCTCCCACCGTATCAGATCTGAGCATATTAGGCTTTTGTACAGACACTTGTTTATAACCGCTATATTGGACTTTTGCCCCTTTTTCCAAGACGTTATCATAAGTAATATCCATTTCCACACTCAAAGATTTTTGACTTTTGAGAAAATCACAGACTTGAGTTAGTAATTCTTTTGTCGTCATGGGGGGTGTTTCCGTAGCTGTAACTGGGATATTTTGAGCCTGTATTTTCGGTGCTAAATCTAAACCAAAAGTTACACAGAGAGTAACAGTTAATAAAAGGCGAGAATAATTCATAGGTTTATATGTAGTTAATAAAATTATTTATGGGTAAAGATCTGGAAAAGTAATTATTTTTCAAATTTTTTAAATCAGAGCAACTATCATTAGATAAGTAACAGCTTAGCTATCTAAAACTTTCTTTTCAAAGGTTTTAATGACAATATATAAAATAGGTGCGATCGCTAGACTTAACATCGTAGCCACTAGATAACCGCCAAAACTTACAGTACCGATCGACCAACGACTCAACGCCCCTGCACCACTTGCCGTCATTAAGGGTATATATCCTACAATACCAGACAGAGAAGTCATCATGATGGGGCGAAAACGAGATTTAGACGCTGCGATGGCAGCTTGGGTAAATTCCAAACCTTGCTCTACAAATTCGTTAGCACTTTCCACAATCAGAATAGCGTTTTTCGATGCCATACCAATTAACATCAATAACCCCACTTGAGCGTAAATGTCGTTACTGATAACAGGCCAAAATCCCCCCTCTTGTAAAAGATTCGCCCTTAACCAGATGGCTAATAATGCGCCTAAAGTGGACAAAGGCACGGTAAGCATGATAATGGTAGGATCGATGTAGCTTTCATATTGAGCCGCTAAAACAAGGAATACCAACACAAAACCTAAGCCGAAAATGATCGCCGTTGCACCTCCTGCGGATAATTCTTCTAAAGCGCTACCTGTCCACTCATAACCGAAACCATTAGGTAAAGTTTCTTTTGCCACTTCTTCCATTACTTTGATAGCTTGACCTGAACTATAACGGTACTTAAACAAAACGATAAAAGAAATTAGGTTATAATTTTTGTATTATAACGTTTTTAGGTCAAAATGAAAGAAACAACATCTTCATCAATGCCACCATGTTTTAATCGCTGGTGTCAAAAAATAGATCCAGT